>JAESSY010000183.1 GCA_016763855.1 Pseudomonadales bacterium | reverse complement strand
TTATCGGTTCGGCCCTATATTCTCCATCGCACCTGTATGGCGCGATACAGGTCGCTCAACAATATCACCAGGCATTCCCAATGGCCGATGCTGTTACCCATCGCTTTTCGCTCGATGACACTCAAAAAGCCCTTGAAGCAGTTGCACGTCTGGAGACAGTGAAAGCTGTGATTGTGCCTTCGAGCTAATTTAGTTATGAATTAGCTGCTGTGAATTTGAGGGGTATAGGCCGTGGTTATTAATACCGCATGGTGGGCATCGCGAAGACGCATCAGGGCCGCAATAAACAATAACGATGTCCTTACGGTCATCGGCAAAATAAGGGGCGAATCATGGAAATACTCACTAGCGAAGTACTAACTGACAAATTTGTGTTTCTTGAAGGACCGCGATGGCATAACGGTCGGCTCTATACTTCGGATATCTGGGGCGAAAAGGTCTATGCGGTAAGCGAAGCGGGCGAGCGTGAGGTGATCGTCGACGTTCCGACTCGCCCATCCGGATTGGGATGGCTGCCCGACGACACGATGATTATCGTATCCATGGCCGATCGCAAGCTAATGCGCTGGCAAGGCGGGGAACTTGTCACCCATGCCGACCTTTCGCAGCTTGCCGGTGGTGACTTAAATGACATGGTAGTAGACGATCAGGGCCGCGCCTATGTCGGCAATATGGGCTACGACATCTTTAATCGCGAACCTTATCGCACGGCCAATATCATCATGGTTTCGCCCGATGGCGATGCGCGGGTGGTGGCCGAGGATATGGGCGGTCCTAATGGGCCGGTGATCACCTCCGACGGCAAAACGCTGGTGGTGGCGGAGACGGCGAATGCTTGCCTAACCGCTTTCGACATCACGGCCGACGGTGGGCTGGAAAATCGACGGATCTTCGCCGATCTCGGTGATCGCCGGCCCGATGGCATCTGCCTTGATGTGGAGGGAGGTATCTGGGTTGCCGATTTCTCCGGTAACCAATTCGTCCGCGTTGAAGATGGTGGCGAGATCACCCACCAGGTCAATTGCCGCAGTCGGCGTGCCGTGGCCTGCCAGCTTGGCGGCGCAGATATGCGCACCCTGTTTTGTTTAACGTTCGACGGTACCCTCAGGGATGTCGGTAAGGGCGGTACACGCTCGCAGATAGAGACGGTGGTGGTCGAATCGGCAGGTGCTGGCTCGCCTTAGACCCAGGTGGATGTCTAGCGAGGGCGCCGATCTTGTTCAGCGAGACGGCCAATTAAACTGCAAGGCGATAGAGGCCGTTATTTTCTAACACTGCGCCAACTCCCTGCAATTCTTTCAGGTGCTGTGTAATGGTATATATCTCGCAGCTCTCTGCCCACAGCTCTTCGTACCAATCGGGATACACGAAGCGATGTGTCACCAGGTCGTGGAGGGTACTGGGTTTTTCGCCGATTACTCTGAGGATGGCTGCTTCGCGGTCGTCTATTTTGGCAGTAAAGGCCCGTAGCATGTCTAGAAAGGTCTTCCGATCAGTGATCACGCCCTTGTGATGGGAGGTTACCCAGGCTTTGGCTTCAATCTCTTTCAGTCGGTCGAGGGTGCGGCGGAAGTCCTGTAAATTAGAACAGCCATCGCCGTAGTAAGGGCCGAAACCGGATAGATCGATGTCGCCAATGAATAACACCCCTTCAGGTTCTACCAGCAAAGCACAATGCCCGCCAGTATGTCCCGGCATATGGAGAGCCGTGATAGTGCTGCGGCCTACGTCCCAGCTTTGTTCCGAGTGATAGCTCTTCGCATCGGGCCGCGGTTGAAAAAAGAATTCATCGGTCACGAATTGCGCCATCTGTGCGTTAAGTTTTGGTGGCAGTCCGTAATGTCTGAGCAAGCCCTCCATACTCCGGATAGCGTCTACGTCCGCTTCGTGGGCGAGGACTAGAGAATCTGGAAGCAAATGAATGCCAGCCGTGTGGTCTTCGTGCACGTGGCCAAGGATAACCATATCGGTGCCTTTCAGTTCTCTCTTCAGGTTGTTGGCCACCAGTGGCGTATCGAAAACAACCTTGGTGTCGCTGCCTCGTACTACCACCTGGTTACCATCGGGGTATTTGCCATTCTTTGCGCCCAGATAAATGGTGACCTGGCCGAATTCTAGTGATGGAGTGTTCATAGTTTTTGGTCTCAAAATCAATGGGGCAAGCCCAGCGGAATGCAAATCGACGGAGTCAAACAGGATTGATTGCCATGACCATCGCATTGGGTAAGGCGCCACAAGTTGGCTATATTGATTGCCCTATCATTGTAGACAATGATCTGAATAAAATAACTTTTAAAGAGTACGCTTCTTTTCAGACTACCAAACCTCACAGGAAGGCCTTGCTTGAGTGGTCAGGCTTCCTGAAAAACACCAATCTATCACTCGTTGCAAAAGTTATCACGACGATAATTGAACGTGGTTAAGGAAAAAACTATGGGCAAGCTTATCCTGGCGCTCGCTGTTAGTGCTGTCAGCTTTGTATCATTTAATATTAATCACGATCTTGCCACGGGCGCGCCCTGTTTTGCTGCGAGCGAAAGCATCATCAATTTTGGCTAAAGGATACTCACTATCCAGTACAGGTTTAACTTTACCGTCCTCTATAAACCTTGTCAGTGTTTCAAGGTCCTTTGTCCTGGCCTGCACAAAAACAGATTTTGCTTTTTGGCCACCCCGACTCAACTGGGCTTTAAAGAGATCGAGAAAGGCCTTGCCATTTCCGACGGTAGTGACAAAAACGCCGTCGTCCTTCATCAGCGATGAACATGAGATGAATCCTTCGAAAGAGGTGGCATCAAATATCATGTCGAAATCGTTTTCTTTATTGAGATAGTCTTGTGTGGTGTAGTCAATGACTTCGGCGGCACCGAGACTGGTCACCAGTTCGGCATTCTTGCTGCTGCATACGCCGGTGACTTTTGCTCCCATTGCCCTCGCAATTTGTACCGCAAAGGTGCCCACACCACCGGAAGCCCCAATAATCAATAATCGGGAACCTTCAGTAAGCTTCCCGATATAAAAAGCCTGTAATGCCGTTAGTGCAGCCAGGGGAACGGAGGCCGCTTCACTAAACGTGAGTGTTGCTGGTTTGTGAGCGATACAACGCTGGGATATCTTTGCATATTCTGCGCAGGCTGCCGTTCTCAGATTCATATCCATGCCATA
>JAESSY010000182.1 GCA_016763855.1 Pseudomonadales bacterium | reverse complement strand
ATTCGTAGCGCCTTTCAAGCCCCTAAAGTAACTAATATGGCAACCATTAGACCTAATGAACTTGGTAAGCTAATGAGTGATATAAGCTACGCCAGCATTAAGTTAGTAACTCGTTGTTTGCTTGAATGGCAATTGCATACCATGGCACGCCCTAGTGAGAGTGCCAAAGCGCAATGGTCAGAAATAGACTTTGAAAATAACCTTTGGGTGATACCTGCCGAACGTATGAAAATGAGGTTAGAGCATAAAGTACCTTTAACACCACAAACCATTGAAATTTTAGCGCGATTAAAACCGATCAGCGGTTACAGAACTCACTTATTCCCTTCTTACATCAACCATAACAAGCACTGTAATGTTGAATCAGCAAATAAAGCGTTAAGCCGTATGGGTTATAAAAATAGGCTCGTTGCCCATGGTTTACGCGCTTTAGCTAGCACCACATTAAATGAACAAGGCCATGATCCTGATGTTATTGAAGCAGCTCTTGCCCATGTTGATAAAAATGAAGTTCGCCGCGCCTATAACCGCGCTGAATACCTTGAGCGTAGAAGGATATTAATGTGCTGGTGGTCACAGCACATTGAAAATTCAGCTACGGGGAAAGTTAGTAGTGAAGATAATATTAAACACTTAAATGTTGTTTAAGCTTAATTTAGTATTTTCTTTATGGTTAAAATCGATAATATAAATCAACTATCATCGTTTTGTACGCCTTTTAACTGCAACAATAAATTGCCAAGTACAAGTTAAAAAGAACAGATGAAACATTAACGTAATAAATTCCATTCCCTCTTTTAATAACTTACCATATGGCGGAATACCTTTTGCAAAAAGATTAACTTCATTTATAAACCCATTTCCAGGCTCAATAAATATATAAAGTAAATTGCATTCATAGCCCTTTACCAGTAAATAATAAATAAAGGCACTAGCTAGCATTAAAAATGCTGGCTTCAAATAACTTGCACCAAAGTTAGATATTTTTTCATTAACCCTGTAAATAAACAATTCACTTTTAGAACTTGATTCTTTTAGCTCTTCTTTATATTTTTTCATTTCTAATGAAAAGTATTTATTTGCTTCTATTTGATTTCCAATTTTATCAAATGAATGCTTAAGAATCCGATAGGTTTCACGGTTAGTTTTTTTATCATTAATTTCAGCTCCTAAAAAATTTAGTGGTTCTTTTAAATTAGTATGTTCAAAATCAAGTCCATTATAAAATTTTGCTTTTCGAAAATTAGCAAAATGAAGAAAAGTAGCATATTCAAATTCTGTTACCTTTCCATTTACATCATTCTCTTTACCAAACTCACATTTTTCAAAACCTGTAAAATCATCGAAAATACTACGGCTAATTTTAAACTGTTTAAATTTAGTATCATAAGCATCAAATAACTTTTTATAGTTCACATTTATTAGCTCAATATCCTCGATAACATTCTCTTTCAACTCAAACTTTTCATAAAACTCAGAATTCTTTATAAGAAGTCTATTAATATTACTTTTATTTAATAAAAAACGACCTGTGAATTTACAATTTTCAATTACTAACTGATTTAAATTTTGCTCATAATCTTCATCGTTTTTATAAATACTTTCTTCAAATTCAATACGAATAAAACTAACTTGTTTCGAAAAAGAGCAATCGTTAAAAAGTTGGGTATTTATAATTAAGCGTTTTGTCGAAGTTTCTGTTACATAAGCACTTACATTTCCATTAAACTTACAGTCTTGAAAAATCACTTTATTTATATTATCTAGCATTGAATAAGAGTTAATATTCCAGTCATTTAGAAACACACAGTCTTGAAAAAAAAGTTCTAACTCCTGTACATCAATTTCTGTAAAGTGGATGACACAACGATCAAAATGCACTCCTTTCATCTTGTTCAAAACTTTAAAATAATCACAACTATCTCTTTCATCTCTATCTGGAAAGATGATTTTTTCAAAATTAGCTACACAACTAGAAACTATATCTTTTATTTCTACGTTGGCGTTAGTACCACCAAGATATTTTTTAATATTTTTTTGATTGACTACACCTCCGCTTATAAGCCCCTCAGAAATAGTGCTCTTTAAACCAATAACCATTGTTGTATCTTTTTTATATTCCAATAACTTACTGTTTTCATTTGAAATACAATCAATTAATAGATTGTAAAAATCAGATAACAAACCTTTTTTATTATATATTTGAGAATCTGATTTGTCACAATGCAGCGCACACTTTGATGAATACTTACTTTCAAATTCGCACCCATCAATATTACAATTAATCATTCACAGTCCCTTAAAACTATAGAAAGCACTTCAAATAATTTAAACATCTAGCTTATCATTTATCCATCATTTTATTAAACATTGCTTCAAATGCTATTTGCATTTCAGGGCTTTTATCTTTCCGTGGCAGGTTAAGTTTTTTAATCAATTCAGCTTGTCGATAATCTGGAACATCACCATAACTATACAAAGTAGTTAAAACTCTTTGATGGCCTAAATTTTGACTCCATGCTTTAAACTCCTCTGGGCTTTGGCAAAGTTGTTCCGCTAACCTCACTAGAGTATCTCTAAAACTATGGGGGTTAAAATATTGTAGTCCTGCCATTTGAAATGCTCGCTTAAATACTTCACGTATTGGGTTCGCTGTTGCCCAACGCTCTTTTAATACCCCACAGGCGCTAAACTTTTTATCTTTGTTATTGGCAACCTTGGTTTTAGGAAATAACGGATCATCATGGCTAAATAATAACTCTGTTTTTAAATGCGCCAGCCACTCGGTTAATATTTGAATTGGTAATTTCCCCACAGGAAAAAAGTAAGTGGTAAAGGTTTTACTAAACTTGGTTTTAACCTCCCTTGCATCTTGAAACACTGAGCCATTAACTAAATCAACATGCTTAATTTTAAATGATGCTACCGCGCTATCCCTTGCGCCCGTTAATAAAATAAATGCCATTAATGCCCGATTACGTTTTTCTAAATCAGTAGCGTGCGGCATCTGCTCTAATACATGGGTTATTTGCTCTAATGTCGCTACGGGCTTTTTGCGTTTAGCGCCAGCAATGCGAGTGTCTTTTTCTGACAAATTAAAGTAATCGGCATCGGTATAATTAAAACGAGATTTATAACCTGTTTGTTGTGCTAACCATTGAAAGAAAGCTTTTAAGTGATTACATGTACCATTAATTGTTGATTTACTTAAATTGTCACCTGTTTTAAGACTTTTTTGCGTCAGTAATTTGTTTTTAAAACCGACCGCCTGATTAAAGTGAAACGCTTTAAAATCTTTAAATTTATTGTACTGCTCAAAGCGATGTATGGCTTTAGCAATGCAATCAATAGATGCCTCACTATGGCGCTTTGCTTCTTTCATAAAAGTAAAATATTTACGCTTCATTCTTTCGTTATTTATATTGTGATTTGTCATGCTGATACCTTCGTTATTTAAAGAACTGTTTACGGGGCTATTAAACAACTAACCTAATCGTTTTTGTTGCAACGGTAAGATCACCGCAAAATGTCGTTGTAATAACACTAAGTCGGCTAATCTAAAGTATTTATTCATTAAAGAATTACACACATTGCAGTTTGCTTTGATGCGTCCAAATCTCGATGATTCAGCTTCGAAAATGGTTGAACCTTGGGCTGGTATTCTTGGCTCTCGGCATTTAAAGCAATATATTTCACCTAACTCACAAGGCCGTTTATTAATGGTTCTTAGATCTTTTATGAAATGTTTTAAATCTCGCCCTAAAATTAAATATGGGCGGTGATCATCAATCCTTTTCAATCCCCTTCTAAGCCGAGCTTTTACTGTGTTTTTATGGACTCCATAAAGCAGTGCAATTTCACTAATAGAATAATTACGGTTTATTTTTCCTTTATTGGGGTTATATCGTTTAGTCATACATTACCCCTCACGTTGAGCTGATTTAGCCGTTGATACTTTTTCTTCTAGCCATTCTTCAATATCACTCTCAAGCCAAGCAACAGCTCTGTCTCCTAATGAAATAGATTGAGGGAACCCATCATTTTTCATACGTAAATAAATACTACTGCGCGATAAGCCAGTAAGCTCAATAACACTTGGTAGACGTAACATTTTATGGGGCATAGTGAACTCTCTTAGTTGTGTAATGAATCTAAGAGCGAGCTTATGTGGGCGATTTGGGCGATGAAATGCACAAACCAAGGTAATGGGTTAACGCTAAGTGAATGATATTATTAAGGAGGTATAAGCTAGAAAAATAGAGGGCTGTTTTTGTTGGTATTTAAACAAGAACAAAAACAATTGCTTATGCTTGATATTTTGGGCGCAAACTTTGCCCCCAACTTTATGCTAAATATTAATGTTTCGTCTTATAGTTTCGGCGCTTCTACCTTGCGCGATAGGCAATTTAGCAATTTGTTGAGATAACCACCTTTTTGATTTAGTGGGGTGTGCGTAATACTATGATGCCGATCGGTGAATACCATTCAAGCCGATCACTTTTTTGTCTTCCAGTAGACCTCAGTAAAATATAACTTGAGTGATCGGCATCAGTCAAGGAATTTAGTTTTTTTCGCATCGATTCTCCTTTTAATTCTAACTTTATTGCCCCGTGAACAAGCCGATCTAGGATCGCATCAGCATGAGT
>JAESSY010000181.1 GCA_016763855.1 Pseudomonadales bacterium | reverse complement strand
CCCCCTGATGGTTGTTTTATTGTTTGGATTCAAGAACTTACATTATAGCAAACAACAGGGGTTTATGCGCTAACAAAACGATAATGTGGCGGTAAATTAATCGCTAAATACTTTTCGGACAGGAACTAGTTAAATACCGAGCCGTAAGCTCGGAGTGTTAATTGTCATCCAAAATAGACCCACTTTAGCGTTTAAATTTGACCCACTCGTTAAAATTCAACAAGTAAAATCAGCGAGTTACAAGAATTAAAACTAAATTAGTAACTGCTTAAGTGGGTCAGTTTTGAATGCCTGCTTACAGGTAAAGACAACGGGGTGGATAATTTAGCGGTGGTGGTACTGCATACCATCAATAGGTATTAATGTAATGAACCATCCCAATCTCTGCTAGCGGGTTGCCATTACGACACATAGCAGTCAAATTTGATATTCCTTAACTATCATAGGTGATTCATATGATTATCAGCGTGCTGGGTATCGATCTTGCGAAAAATACTTACCAACTTCATGGGGTAGATGGTGTAGGTAAAGCCGTACTCAAAAAACGACTATCACGAAATGAACTTGCTACCTACATTGCGCGGCTACCTGCCTGTCGCATTGTCATGGAAGCCTGTGGTGGTGCCAATTATTGGGCGCGAGTGTTTCAGCGAAGTGGTCATCAGGTAAAGCTAATTAGCCCTCAATTTGTAAAGCCGTTTGTCAAAACCAACAAAAATGATGCAAATGACGCCGAAGCAATTGTAGAGGCTGCAAGCAGGCCCTCGATGAACTATGTGCCAATCAAACAAGTTGAACAACAAGACATTCAATCAATACACAGGGTCCGCAGTAGGATCGTGAAAAACCGTACGGCATTAATCAACGAGATAAGAGGCTTGTTACTAGAATATGGCATAGCAATCCCAATTGGCGCAGCCAAGGTCAAACGATTTCTATGCGAAATTAACTTCTCAAGCACACAAGATACCGACGTAATTCCCTCTAAACCATCGCTGCATTTTTCCAAGACGCAAAGGTACGCAATCGGAAATATCGATAAGTTTCAGCAGATACTAAATGACGACCCAGATTGAATAAATTGCACACAGCGGCATGCGTATTAAAAAACCCCTGAGCTTGTTTCATTGATTTGAATCTCCGCATGCCCCGCTCTCTTACCCTAGTCGGTTGATGCGACAACTCAGCTCGATTGTTGGCGTACTTCTCCGTGTTGTGAATCGTTTCCAACATCAATTCGCGATGAGCAACCCTATAACTTCTTAATTTGTCAGTCACAATTTCCCGCGGTTCACCTTTGTGTTTCTTTAACAGTCTAACGAAGAATCGCTTTGCGGCCTTAGCATCTCGCCTGGGTTGGGGGGCGCCTAGCTAAGGAATACATCAACGACCTCACCATCCTGATACCGGGTCGCGCAGACTGCTCGCAAGAGATAATGCTGATCGCCGGTTAACTTGTCAGTACTCTTAAGGGGACTAGTGCAATCAATATTGCGCCATACCGGGCTAATCGTTTCTAAGAAAAGATTAGGCTTATTGACCTTGACTCCGATCTTGAAATCTTAGATGGTACTCGGGGCAAAAACAGAACAGGTAAGATTGATGATGGTATTGGAGAGAGCATCGCGTAGCTTCTTTGTGAATAGCTTTTTTGTGAATAGCATACTTGTATGGGCATTTTCCATATTTATCATGTCCCCTGCGTTCTCTGCTCAGGGGATAGATCTACCACGTACCATTGCCTGGTCAGCCTATCCAACCGGTACCGGTGGTTATAGCCAAGCGGTTGCGATTGGCAATATCCTGCAGCGTCAATACTCAACAAACCTGCGCGTGATTCCCGGCAGAAACGACGTTTCAAGGTTAGCTACCCTTAGAGCCGGACGGGTTCATTTCTCCGCCGGAGGATCTGAGGCAATCTATGCCCAGGAAGGGATTCTTAACTTCGCCTCTAAAATCTGGGGTCCCCAAGCCATAAGAGCTTTGATATCAAACTACTCTGATAGCCGTTCATTCACCTTTGCTACCGCTGCTGACGCCAATATTAATACTGTTGCTGACATAAAAGGTAAGCGGGTGACATTTGTACAGGGTGCGCCTTCACTCAATAATGCAATGGCGGCTTTGCTCTCCTATGCAAACCTAAGTTGGGATGATGTCACAGCAGTGGTAGTAGGGGGTTACAATGCCTCTATCGACGCAGTGCTGAATAATCGTGCAGATGTTGTCGGCGGAGCATGTAATTCGCCGCCTTTTTTGCGTATCGATTCATCACCACGGGGTTTAAAATTTCTCAGCCTACCCCATGATGACACCGCTGCGGTGGCGCGGGTACAGGCAAGACTCCCTTGGTATGTTCCCCACATCGCCTTTGAAGGGCCGACGCTTCCCAAAGAAGGCTTAGAAGTATTTTCTTCGGCTTACCCCTTGCTAGTAGGCTTGGATACCTCTGATGAAGTGATTGCTTACAGTATGGTAAAAATAATGCATCTGCATTTCGATGATTACAAGAACAATGCACCTGGAGCTACTGGCTGGACAATGGACAGACAAAAACTTGATCAAGCTTTTTTACCCTATCACCCTGGTGCCATTCGTTACTATCGAGAAATTGGCATCTGGACTGCCGCTGCAGAAGCCCAACATCAACACAATCTGGCGCGTCAGAAAACACTACAACAAGCTTGGAAGGGTTTCATTTCAAGTGCGCCGAAAAACTACGAGGAATTTCAACAGGCCTGGTTGCAAACCAGAAGTAAAGCTCTTGAAGCACAAGGCTTGATCACGCTAGGCACGGGACTGTAACCTTAACTATGCTAACACCTACATCTAATTCGACACCCCCACCGACAACCGAACATCAAGATCCTGGTGCAGAGGCAAAAGACCAGAAGGTCCGCTATCGAACCTTGTCGCCGAAATGGCGATCCACAATGGCTGCGCTCACTGCCTCATCCATTCTGTTGGCGATCAACCAGATATTTAATCTCGGTTTTTTTGTTGATTATGTGATGTTGGATAGTCGATATATGTATCTGATAACCGGCGTTATGCTGTGCATGGTATTCATTACTTTTCCCGGCAGTAAACACAGCCCGACTCATGTGCCGTGGTATGACTTAGCTATTATGATGGCGATAGGGCTGATATTTAGCTACTTCGCATTCAATGCTGAACGTATTGTTCTGGAAGCCTGGGAATATGCATCACCTACAATTGGTATCTGGTTAGCATTAGTAACCTGGGTTATTGTTCTTGAAGCCGGACGCCGTGCCGGGGGGTGGCCTGTTTTTATCATCGTGGCAATATTCTCTTTATACCCTACCTTTGCAGATCGCTTGCCCGGGGTTATCGCAGCACTAAGTATTCCAATACAGGAAGTGGCGATATTCCACGTCATGGGTGAAGAAAGCTTATTCGGTATTCCCATGCGAGTTTTTGCGCAACTTGTATTCGGTTTTCTGATATTTGGAGTGACCCTGCAATTTACCGGAGGCGGGCCATTCTTTATTAATCTGTCTTTTGCACTGCTGGGACACTTGCGGGGTGGACCGGCGAAAGTTTCAATTTTTTCTAGTGGCTTAATGGGGTCCATGAGTGGAGGACCGATTAGCAATGTCTTAACCACCGGCCCGCTTTCTATCCCTGCGATGCGGCGCATTGGTTTCACCAAAGAATATGCCGCGGGTATCGAAGCTTGTGCTTCAACGGGCGGGGTGTTCATGCCGCCAATAATGGGTGCAACGGCTTTTGTCATGGCGAGCTTTTTAAATATTAGTTATTTGACAGTTGCGGTGGCGGCTATTGTGCCATCGGTTCTGTATTTCTTTGGTCTGTATATGCAGATTGATGCCTACGCTGCACGGGAAAAACTTCCGGGATTGCCTCGGGAAGAATTACCCAAGGTAGGGCAGGTATTTAAAGACGGTTGGTACTTTATCGCTGTATTCGCAGCCTTAATCTGGATGTTAGTGTATTTACAAAGAGAAGCCGTCGCCCCATTTTATGCAACTGGATTACTATTGGTCATCAACCAGCTTACAAAGCATCGTTTGTCATTCGAAAAACTCATGGAATTAGTGGCATCCATTGGTAAATTGTTGGCGGAGTTAGCAGGGATTCTTGCTGCGATTGGTTTGATTATTGGTGGCCTCGCCGTAACAGGGATCGCTGGTACTATCGCCAACGATCTGGTTTATCTCGCGGGTGATAATGTGCTTGTGTTGTTGTTTATGGGAGCACTCACCAGTTTTATTCTGGGGATTGGCATGACAGTAACCGCAGCCTATATTTTTCTCGCTATTGTACTGGTCCCTGCATTAACCAGTGCAGGTTTAGACCCATTGGCCAGCCATATGTTTGTCATGTACTGGGGTATGTTAAGTTTTATTACGCCTCCCGTAGCCTTGGCTGCTTTCACCGCCGCCTCCGTCGCTAATGCCTCACCAATGCGGGTTGGCTTTGAAGCCATGCGACTGGGCACCATTATCTATTTTGTACCGTTCTTTTTTGTGTTTAACCCAGCGCTTCTACTACAAGGGAGCGCCTGGGAAAATTTACAGGCGATCTCGACTGCTATAGTAGGCGTAGCCTTGGTGGCTGCGGCACTACAAAGTTACTTGGTCGGCGTTGGCCATCTAGGCCGAGGCGTGAAGGGCGCTATAATAAGAGCCTTGATAGGCCTGTCAGGTTTAACACTTGCACTTCCAGCGGGAGGCCTGTTTGGCTTTAGTCAGATACTGCTGCTTGGACTCGCGCTGGTTTTTTTCGGCGTGGCAATGGGTTTGAGGCAGAGCGGAAAACCGGTGACGCCTCCCTAAAGGCAGACTTAAGTCGTTAGCTCATCGGTAGCTGATTTGTCGAGGGCTTCAATTGCCAGTAGTTTCCTCTCTCGCATCAACAAAAACAACGGTATAGTACATGCTGCGGCAATCACAAAGGTAAAAACTAAATAAGCCCACCAATGCTTCATACCTAACTTTCGAGATTCAAAAAAGGACCAAAAGAGGAAGGTAAATACCACAACCAGTAAATCATTTGATATAGAAGTGGAGGCATTATTGGGTATCGCCAAGTAACTTCTCGAAGCCAAAAAAATCCTAGGGGTTCTTTCTAAACCATCGCTGCATTTTTCCAAGACGCAAAGGAACGCAATCGGAAATATCGATAAGTTTCTGCAGATACTAAGGTCCCGCAGACTGCTCGCCAAAGATAACGTTGCTTGCCATCAATCTTGATGAAAACCTCATCAATGAAAAATGTATCACCATATCCCTGATGCCTTCTTCTCAATTTGGCAGCATATTTCGATCCGAATTTATTGCACCACAATCGAATTGATTCGTAAGTAACGCTAATTCCACATTGGGCCAACAAATCCTCAATGATTGGTCCGCATCCGGCGGTGACTAAGGTTGAATCGAAAGTAGAGCCAGACAGCCTATTGGATAATTTGGGGGGACGCCTAGTCAGGAAATCGATATCGTTTGTACATTTTTAATCTCGTTATAGTGTGATTATCGCTGAATGGCAGTTAAGTTGGCCGTACCGCAAATGCTTATGTTTTCTATTTAGTCCCAAACATCCTGTCTCCTGCATCCCCTAGCCCAGGAAGAATATATCCAATATTATTGAGTTTCTCATCTAATGAAGCGGTCACAATCGGCACATCTGGATGAGCCTCTTTCATTCGCGCGACCCCCTCAGGGGTAGCTGAAAGGCAAAGAAAACGAATATCAATCGCCCCTGCCCCTTTCAGCAAATCAATTGCAGCAACAGAAGAATTACCCGTTGCAAGCATCGGATCAACTGCGATCACTTTTCTATCCTGCAGCTCTGTCGGTACTTTGAAGTAGTATTGTACTGGCTGCAAAGTTTCTTCGTCTCGATAAAGCCCTACAAAACCCACTCGAGCCGATGGAATCAGCTCAAGCACACCATCCAACAATCCATTTCCGGCTCTCAAAATGGACACCAATGCCAGCTTCTTCCCTTGCAATGTTGGGGATTCCATTTCCTGTAGTGGTGTTTCGATGCTTCTAGTGGTCATCGCCAGATCTCTTGTCACCTCATAGGCTAACAACATGCTTATTTCACGCAGCAATTGCCTAAAGACTGCGGTCGATGTTTTCCGTTCTCTCATCAAGGTTAATTTATGTTGAACGAGCGGGTGATTAACGATGGTTAAGTGTTCTTTCATAACTTGCTCACTTATTGTTGTTTGTTGCGTGGACTAATAACACCTGACATCGGATAGGTTTTCAAGATGAAGATCAAAAACTTCACAATCATTTTCTGACCTAGCTTTAAGGCGCAATCGGCAGGTGAGATAAAAAACAATCAAGAATCCGATTAGACCTCGGAGTTTTCCGTGTAATTAGAGAATACTGGCTGAAATAATTGAGCTGACGTGGCAGCAGCGCTCTTATGGATCCTTGCATCAGCCACCGTTCAGCAAAATGTGTTGGCAGATATCCGATGTACTGCCCCGTCAGAATAAGAAAAGCTATTCCCTCTCTATCAGATGCGCTTGCGGTTCCATTGAGTAGAAGCGTTTGAGAGCGAATACGCTGAGTCTGGGCATAGGCTGGTATCACTGCATCAAAGTCACTGAAATCCAATTGACTTAGCTCACTATCTGACAAGGAGAAAAGCGGGTGAGTTTGACTGCAATAAAGTTGAGACTCTTCCTCATAAAGGGGGATGTAGTCTAGACCAGTCAGCGCTTTTACTTTAGGCACGACACCTACATGTAACTGCCCCTCCAATATTGCAATTTCAATTTCTCCTGGGGGCTTCATTCGAATATTTATTTGAATTTCCGGGCCTTCCTTTTTGAGTTCCCGCAACGCATTGGTGATCACCATCTTTGGCATGGTGATCAGGTTGTCTGTAATGCCTATATTCAACTCACCTTTAAGTTGAGCATGTATACTATTTACGTGGGATCTGAAATCTTCAAGTGCCGCTAATAACTGCAGTATCGCAGTGTAGACTTCACTCCCTTGATCCGTGAGGGAAAAACCTGCCCTACCCCGTAAACAAAGCTTAAGAGACAGCCTGCCTTCCAAGTCTGCAATCGCCATGCTAATCGCAGCACGGCTAATATTCAGGTCGACCTCCGCTGCAGTGAAACCACCACATTCGACGACTGCCTTAAAAATTCTCAATAGCCGGATATCTGTGTCGGCAATACGGCCAGAAAGACCTACGCGACAATCAATTTGTTTTCGAGACATCAGATGGCCCTATCTGGGGAACTTATAATGCGTATCAATATACTTAACTTATCCGTCTTAGGTAAGTATTTATTTAACTTAATTTAAGTAATATGCGATTTTACATTGGCTTCGAGAGGTGCAGACTGCCTGCATTCAAACTATTCAGGGACAGTGCCATGGCAGAGTTTAATCTCGCTAAATCAGACGGACTTTCACGCCAGGAACTCGAATCTTACTGGATGCCCTATTCCGCGAACCGCCAATTCAAAGACGATCCTCGCATCATGGTGGAAGCTAAAGGTGCCTACTACACCGATGCAGAAGGCCGAAAAATACTTGATGGTTTATCTGGATTGTGGACCTGCGGTGCGGGACACAGTCGGCCCGAGATACAAGAAGCCGTTTCAAAACAGCTCACAGAACTGGATTACTCCCCCGCATTTCAGTACGGCCACACTAAGGCATTTCAACTCGCCAATAAAATTGTCGAATTTATGCCTGATGGTCTGGAATATGTGTTTTACACCAATTCCGGTTCTGAGGCGGTAGAAACTTCTCTTAAAATCGCGCGAGCCTACTGGCGCAAAAAAGGTATGCCGACCAAAACCAAATTGATTGGCCGTATAAAGGGTTATCATGGCGTCAATTTTGGCGGGATTAGCGTGGGCGGAATAGGGGCAAATAGAGTGCTCTTTGGTCAGGCTGTTGATGCGGATCACCTACCTCATACGCTATTACCAGAAAACACTTTCACTAAGGGTATGCCTAAGACGGGGGCAGAACGTGCTGAAGAACTTCTGGAATTGATCGGCCTCCATGACGCATCCAATATTGCCGCAGTTATTGTCGAACCCTTGGCTGGATCAGCCGGTGTCATACCGCCTCCCGTTGGATATCTCAATCGCCTAAGAGAAATCTGTGATCAGTTTAATATCCTGCTGATCTTTGATGAAGTCATTACAGGCTTTGGGCGTATGGGGGCCAATACGGGAGCAGAAGCATTTGGTGTCACACCTGACATTATGAACGTTGCTAAACAATTAACTAATGGCGTGATACCGATGGGAGCAACCATTACCACTTCTGAAATTTATCAAACCTTTATGGATAACGGCGGCCCCGAATACATGATGGAATTGCCTCATGGATACACTTATTCCGGGCATCCCGTTGCTTGCGCAGCGGCATTGGCATCCCTCGATATACTGACAAATGATAAACTGATTGATCGTGTTAAGACCATGAGCCCTATTTTTGAAGAGGCATTCCACAGCTTAAAACAATCCAAATATATTACTGATATTCGGAACTTTGGTCTTGCTGGTGCATTGCAAATTGAATCCTACCCTGGTGAACCTGCCCGAAGACCCTATGAAATCGCAATGAAATGTTGGGAGAAAGGATTTTACGTCCGTTATGGCGGTGACACTATTCAACTTGGCCTACCCTTTATTATTGAAAAAGAAGAAATAGATAGTTTGATCAACGCCTTAGGCGAATCTATTAACGAGCTGGACTAATCCAAAACACAAACTTATTTGCTAAGAGAGAAAGGAAATTTCATGAATATCATCGGACATCTAATTAATGGAGAAAACCGGGAAGACAGTGCCCGCCTTCAGGATATTTACAATCCATCAACGGGAGAAGTCTCTAAACAAGTAGCACTAGCCAGTAAAGAAACCGTCGAAGAAGCTATTGCCGCGGCAGAAGCTGCATATCCGGAATGGAGAAACACGCCCCCTGCTAAACGTGCCAGAATTATGTTCCGCTTTAAAACTTTACTGGAGGAAAATACTGAAACAATCGTGCGCTTGATCGGCGAAGAACATGGAAAAATTAGCCATGATGCTGCGGGAGAACTACAAAGAGGAATAGAGAACCTCGAATATGCCTGTTATGCACCTGAACTCTTAAAAGGGGAACACAGTAAAAATGTTGGGCCTGCAATCGATTCGTGGTCAGAAATGCAGCCACTGGGAGTCGTAGCCGGCATAACACCCTTCAACTTCCCAGCAATGGTGCCCCTATGGATGTACCCGATGGCAATTGTTTGCGGAAATTGTTTTGTCCTAAAGCCATCTGAGCGAGACCCTTCATCAGCCTTGTTTATTGCAAGCCTATTATTGGAAGCGGGACTACCAAAGGGGGTTTTAAATGTTATCAACGGGGATAAGGAAGCAGTAGATACTTTATTGAACGATACGAGAGTTCAAGCGATCAGTTTTGTCGGCTCCACTCCTATTGCAGAATATGTTTACACCACAGCCACGAAAAATGGAAAAAGATGCCAGGCACGTGGAGGGGCAAAGAATCACGCCATCATCATGCCCGACGCTGATATGGAAAACGCAACCGAAGCATTAGTAGGTGCAGCATTTGGATCTTCAGGAGAACGTTGTATGGCAATATCAGTAGCCGTTGCTGTGGGAGATGAAGCTGCAAACAGTTTAGTTGAGGGCTTAAAAGGTCGAATGAAAACCTTAAAAGTGGGGGCCTTTACCGACAGTACAAATGATTTCGGCCCTCTCATTACTAAAACACACATGGAGAAAGTAAAAGCTTACATATCAGGTGCAGCGGATGAAGGCGCAAGCATTGAAGTTGACGGAAGAAACGCCACTGTCGATGGGTATGAAAACGGATTTTATGTCGGCGGAACATTGATTGACCATGCAAAACCCGGCATGAAATGCTATGAAGAAGAAATATTCGGCCCTGTACTTGTCATCGTTAGAGTCAATTCTATGGAAGACGCAATGCGCCTTATTGACGACCATGAATATGGCAACGGTACTTGTATCTTTACAAGAGATGGCGAAGCTGCAAGATATTTTAGTGACAATATAAAAGTGGGAATGGTAGGAATAAACGTTCCCCTCCCAGTACCCGTTTCCTATCATAGTTTTGGTGGTTGGAAACGATCACTCTTCGGCGATCTCCACGCTTATGGTCCTGATGCCGTTCGATTTTATACTAAGCGTAAAACCATAACCCAACGATGGCCTTCAGCGGGGGTTCGTGAAGGAGCTCAATTCGCCTTTCCTTCATGATTAGAATTTTTCTCCGGCTCTTTAAGTTTTCTCCGCTTCTTTAAGTTTTCTCCGCTTCTTTAAGTTTTCTCCGAAAAAGAAAAGGTAGCGTTGAATCATCAACGCTACCTTTTTTAGAACTTATCCTTTTATAACTGGCCTTTTATAATTTACCCCTCAACAATGCTGTCAAGATCCCGTTGAGCCTCTACACAAGCACGTCGAATCGCTCGCCTTTCATGATGTTGTTTAAGGGCGGCAATTAACTCTTCGAGCGTGATACCACCATCGTTGTTTGTATCGATACGATTAAATTTATTGGTCGCTTTTTCAGTCTTCGCAGCTTCAAATTCACCCAAATCTATAAAACCATCTTCATTGGTGTCAACCGCCAGAAAGCGAGCAAATCCTTCGGTGCGATCCGGCAGATCAAATCCAGCAATCTCAGAACGCTCCGAAATACAGGCTCGTAGTGTATCAACATCAATGTCTGAACGGTTTGAACGACCATGATGTATCGCCAGAAACTCGTCCAAAGACACAAGTCCATCGTCACCGGTATCGATTCGATTAAATTGAATTGCCGCTTTCCTAAGTGCTTTGGCAAGAAATTCATCCAGGGTAATCACACCGCTGTTATCAGTATCGAGCTTGTTAAAAAGTCGCTCTGCTCGGGCATTGGGGTTTTCATGACGCCGTCTGCTATCTCGAACTTGAGTTTGAGCTTGTCCCTCTGCATTGCCGCTTCTAAAGCCGTTCCTTTCGGCTGCATTTGAAATCTCAGCCCCCAAGCTCAATGCGAGAACTACGGGTGCAAGTATGAGTATTGATTTGATCATCTGTGTAACTCCTTTTTATGCAATTGTATTGGTATTCAGTGTTATGCAAACTCATGGAAAATATCCTGAGCGTTACATAAGAGAACGCGAACCCATCCACTTGGTTGACAACTGCTTGTCAGGTAAATAGGACCGTTAGGTCTGTATGATGGTATCTAACCATGCCAAACTTGGCACAGAGAGGGTCAATGCTGAAAGAGATAAAGTTTAATTCAGCATAATGGTAAAAACTGGATAGGAAAAATAAAAGCTAATGTGCTGCGGGCAGCAATGGGCTGATTGAACGCTTTCAGAAAACAACATGACGGCGTAATTATTTTATCCTTAACGAGGTGCTGGAATAAATTAACCTTACGCTCAAATTATTTTCTAAGCTTACCCACCGGGTCGCCGCTTGCGAGTTTGTCGTTGTTTTACGCTTTGATTTCTTTTTTTGTAACGATCAATCATCCTAGACTTTTGCTTTTTATCTAAACGGCGAAAACGCTCACGGAGTTGCTTCTTTTCATTCGGGGTACGTTTTTGAAAGTCTTTATGTTTAGCGCGAATTCTCTTTTGCTGAGCCTGTGTCAGCGCCTTGTACTTATCAAAACGCGTCATGAGCTCTCGCTTTTTATTTTTAGGCAAAGCGCGCCACTGATTATGACGCTGCTCCATCTCGACTCTGGTCGCACGATTCATCCCTGCCCAACGACTCGCCCCCAAAGCTAAGCGCTCTTGCCTCGTTTTTGAAAATTGTTTCCATTCACTTTGATATGGCTCAAGTAAACCTTGTTGCGTTTGACTTAAGCGGTCCCATTCTACAGCGAGCACATTAGTACTAAAAAAGCAGATGTATAACGCGAAAATAATCTTATTGATTTTCATTTGACACCTCCTTTCTTGACTGATTTTCACCTTGGCTCTCTAAGTTACCAGCGGCTTTATTCTTTGCAGATTCATTTGCTAATTCGTCTTTAGCAGCATCACTTATACCGTTTTCAATAAAGAAATCAGGTCCAAATAACCCATTATTTGTTTCGACCAGAGATCCAATATACTCGAGCAATTCTATCGTGGCTATACCACCTTTATTGGAATTATTAGCACCGTGTACAGGACTTATCAGGCACATAATTAACAGCCCCCGCCTAAGTGCTCGATTGTTCATCAGTAAATTCACCATTCTCGCCTTCTTCCATTATTAGCCAGGCAACAAACTCTAAATCGTTCAGCAATTCTATTTCTTCAGCCACGGCTTGTTGGATAGGGTCCTCATAAATACCAGGTAAAGGGGCGATTGGTCGATAGAAAACCAAAACAACCAAGCATAAACTGGCAACAACCGCGCCACCAAAACCCCATTGAATCCAATTTGAGGATTTACCTTCAATTGCTTTGTTTCGTGCTCGATGTAAGCGCGACAGGGTAGCAGCGTCTAAGCCTTCACTATGTAGATCTAGTAAGCGGCGGGACTGCTCGCTAAAATCGTCATTTTTTTCAAACGTCATTCCTTACACTCCTCATTTCTTAAACCCCCATGCTTTCCTCACCTGTTTCTAGCCTATCGCTTTCTTCAATGCATTGGTCGCTCTATACAAATGTGTTTTAACGGAACCTTCCGCACACTTCATGATTTTGCTGGTTTCAGTAACACTAAAGCCTTGCCAGGTTCTGAGTAGAAAAGCTTCTTGTTGCCTCGCAGGTAAAGCTTGCAGCGCCTTTAGTAGATTTTCAAGGGTCATCTGTTCCAGAATCAATTCAACCGGATCAGATAGAGAGGTGTCTACTGCTTCTGCATCCTCTTCGCCATCCTTATTCCCCCAAAAGAAAATTCGATTAATGACAGTTTTCTTACGATGAAAATCGGTAATACGTGATCGAAGGATAGAATAAAAAAGTGGGCGCCACTCATTGACAGGTTTGTCGGCATACTTCACCACGAGTTTTATCATAGTATCTTGAACGATATCTAGCGCATCGTCAGGATTACGGGTCGCTATTTCAGCCATTCGGAAAGCAGAGCGCTCGACACTCGCCAAAAATCGATCAAGTTCACTCTGCTTTTCCTGCACCGAAGCAAATTCCGTTATCCCTGGAAAGCTCAGTATACTGTGTGAATCAACCGCAATGGAAATCACTTATCACTCAAAATCAACCGCTACTTTATTCAAAACGATTGAAGCGACATTTGGTTTACACTGCTTCCGCAACAAATACCGGGATGACCCTCGAGGTTTTTGCTTGATAGTCATTATAGGGCGGGTAAACCTTCGCACTTTCATCCCATAAGACCTGTCGCTCTGCACTATCTGTGACTTCCCGAACTTTCATATTAAAAAGTTCAGTTTGATCTCTAATCTCAACATCTGGATTGGCACGCAAATTATAAACCCAAGCTGGATTTTTTGGCTGTCCACCCATTGATCCTATCAATACATAAGCCTCTTTTACTTTTACGCGCATAAGAGGAATCTTGCGAATTGCCGCAGATTTTTGACCCATGTGCGTCACAATGATACAAGGCATACCTGTATCTAGGAGGGTTGTTCCTTCCGTACCACCGCTACTCTCATAAATCTCTACTTGTTTACGCACCCAGTCTAATGCTGGAGGAATATATTCAGCCATGATTCTTTCCTCTTTTTGAATTTCAATATGTATATACTAAGACTACGACAAACCTCAAACTTAAGACACCTAGAAGCAGAAGGGGATTGCTCAGTTATCGATCTCAATATCTTTATACTAGGCTTCCCCAGCACCCTGTGTGTTATCTGTATCTGACATCACCACGATGTCTAACACCTTTGTTGGTTCTCTCCCAATAGGATAGGTGAGACATAAACAAATTCAATCAAAATCACTGGCGCTGTGGCGCTCAACGAGTCTTGTTTCCTCCGGACCCCAAGCCCTATTAACACGTCTTCCACGTTCAACCGCAGGGCGTGCTTCTATTTCTTTCGCCCATCTAACAACATGAGTATATGAGGCAACATCGAGAAATTCACTGGCAGCGTAAATATCGTGTAAGACTAAAGCGCCATACCAAGCATAATTTGCCATATCAGAGATATTATATTCATCACCGCAAAGAAATTGACGTTCTGATAAATTTCGATTCAATACATCCAATTGCCGCTTTACTTCCATGGCAAATCTGTTAATTGGATACTCCCATTTTTCAGGAGCATAAGCATAGAAATGACCAAAACCACCACCCAAATAAGGTGCACTCCCCATCTGCCAGAACAACCAAGACAAACACTCGGCCTTTTCTGATGCATCTTTTGGATAAAAGGCATCAAATTTTTCAGCCAAATAAAGCAGTATTGCACCAGATTCAAATACTCTTGTTTGTGGCGTGGTACTTCGATCGAGTAAAGCCGGTATCTTGGAATTTGGGTTAATGTCTACAAACCCACTGCCGAATTGATCACCTTCACCGATATTGATGATATAAGCGTCGTATTCTGCGCCTTTTTTACCAAGTGCCAATAACTCTTCCAGCATGACCGTAACCTTAACGCCGTTAGGTGTGGCAAGAGAATACAACTGAAAAGGATGCTCTCCAACAGGTAACGTATGCTCATGAGTAGCTCCGGCAATTGGCCTGTTAATACTACTAAATTTGCCGCCACTTTCTTTATCCCAATGCCATACTTGGGGTGGTTCATAACTTGTATCTTCACTCATGCTTTGTCTCTTTGTCAGTTTCTAAATTTTAAGTGTCAAATTTTTTATTAGATTTGGTTTTTAAGGCTGCTTAAATAGATCCTCTGGCGAGAAAATGCCTGCACCTATCTCCTCTAGGGGGCTCGGATCCGAATAGTATCCGAGGGCATAGTCACCGTGAGAGTAACCAACCAGCTTTCGCAAATCGTCGCTTAGTTCCTTCGCAACTTCTGGCGGACAGGAAAGATACTGATTTTCTTCCTGCCGGAGCCATCCAAGACAATAGGTTATATTCACGCCTAATCTTTGTCCTTGTGAATAGTTTCGTCCGCCGGAATGAATGACTGATCCAGTAAAGATCAATACTGATCCCGCCGGCATGACAGCCTGACAGATCTCCTCTGGCTTAGCCTCCCGTTTCCAATCCCAGGATTGACTACCTGGGACAAGCCTGGTTGCGCCATTCTCCTCTGTGAAATCACTTAAGGCCCAGATTGTGCTCAATTGCGTTTCAATTTCTTTTGGCAGAAATTTTCCCCAAGCAAATCGATCTCTATGAAATAACTGCTCACCCTCCCCAGGATGAATATTAATTGCTTGAGTCGTATTGACTTGAATTTTTTTTGAAAACGGCCGTAAAAAAGTTCGAGTAAGTTCTAGTATTTTCTTGTCCATGACGAGCTCACGACAAGACTCGCTTCGGGCTATAAGCGCGCCGCATCTTTGAGTTTTAGTACCTGAGAAATCATCTTTACCAAACTTTGTCTGTAGAATGAAAGGATCCAGATCTTTGCTCACTTCAGCGTGTAATTTCGGTTTCATGGCGTCGGCTAAAATACAGGCTCCGTCTTTTCTTATCACTTCAAGTATTGCATCCGTGCTACTGGATGCGGGAAGGGTTTCTAGCTTGGGCATAGTTTTCTCCTTAGCTTTGTTGAGAAGTCTCTAGAATTAACCATTGTTTCCTGATCTACTGATAATTGAAACAACATTAGTAGCATTTATCATCCTGAATAACTAAAGCGTGAGAATTAGATGGCCTAAGCCTTACAATCTCAATAGAAAACCGGTAGGAGAAATAAGTATCGAACTGAATAGAGAAGAGACTAGGGTCATCGGATGCTTGCTAGAGAAGGCAGTCACAACGCCAGATCAATATCCGCTAACATTAAATGCACTAACCAAGCTTGTAATCAAAAATCAAGCCGCGAGCCCGTCATGAATCTTCAAGTTGGAGATGTGCAAAGAACAGTAAGAAACTTAAAGGAAAAATACTTACTGGGAATTGAGGAAGGATTTAAAAATAACACAGAAAAGTATTCACAGCGTTTCTGTAATTCTCTACTCGGTGAATATCAATTTAATCCGGCTGAATACGCGATTGTTTGTGTGCTACTACTGCGAGGCCCTCAAACCCCTGGAGAGTTGCGTACACGATGCGCTAGGTTACATTTGTTCGATGATAACCACGCGGTTGCAGAATCCTTAAAAAGTTTGATGGAACGTGATGGTGGTTCAGTTGTGGCGCGACTACCCAAACAAAGGGGACGAATGGATCATGAGTATGCACACTTATTTTCCGGTGAAATTGAATCAATAGCGGAAGAATTGGTGGTTCAACGTGCTCCCTCAGCAAACAAAGACCTAGAAGTTCAAAAGTTAACGGCAAGAATCGAAGCCCTAGAAAATGCACTGGTAAAATTGGCAGAACAGCTTAGTGAAGAAGTTGTTCTCGTTGAGAAAGAATATTGAGAGTGGTAATGAGAACCCCAATGCAAGTCGACATTAATCCTAAAATCCTTAACGTTAAAGAGTCCGCAACCCTCGCTATCAATCAGCAAGTGCTCGAAATGCGCGCAAAAGGTGAATCTGTTTATCATTTTGGCTTTGGACAATCTCCTTTTCCTGTTCCAATTGATATTCAGCAAGCGCTGGCGGATCACACCGATAAAAAGAGCTACCTACCCACAAGAGGACTACCTTCATTATTAAGTACGATTGCCCGTTTTTACGAAAAACACTGCGGGCTAACAGTCTCGGCAGATCAAATTTGTGTGGGTCCCGGCAGTAAAGAATTAATCTTTCAAGCTATCTATCTCTTAGAAGGCCCCCTAATCATTCCTGCCCCAAGCTGGGTCAGCTATGGTCCACAAGCAGAAATCGTAGGGAAAAAAATTGTAACCATCGAAACTCAACGTACAAAAGGATATCGCCTCAGTGCAGAAGATTTAGAACGCGTTTGCGGAGAAGCCGGATCAGGGCAAAAAATTCTCATCCTTAATAATCCCAATAACCCAACTGGCAGCAGCCATAGTGAAGCTGAGTTAATACAGCTCGCTAAAGTTTGTCGCGCCAACCATGTCATCGTTATATCAGATGAAATTTACGGTCTTGTCCTCTTTAATAAAAAGAAACACACTAGCCTTTCCCACTTCTATCCAGAAGGGACAATTATAACCGGCGGTCTCTCCAAAGCTTTTTCGGCAGGTGGCTACCGACTAGGTGTCATGATCATCCCGCAAGAATTGACAGGATTGATGAAAGCCTTGATGTCATTTATTAGTGAAACTTTCAGCGCTGTCAGCGCACCTATTCAATATGCCGCGCAAACAGCCTACGAATACGGCGATGCAGTCAGGCAAGAAGTCGAAAAGTGTACAGAAATTCACCAGTTTGCAGGAGAATATTTACACGGCCGATTTATCAAAATGGGACTCAATTGCCCTAGGCCAGAAGGTGCCTTTTATCTTTTCCCCGATTTCGAACCCTTTCGAGAGGCATTAGCAGATAAGCAAATTTATGGATCGAAACAATTGGTAGCTGAAATACTAACGACGGTAAAAGTGGCGCTTCTACCTGCTTCAGACTTTTATCTCGACGAATCTCATCTCGGAGTGCGTGTAGCGTCCGTTGATTACGATGGGATAAGGGTATTGGCAAATTTTCCTGGGAAAGCAGAAATGAACCCACAGCTATTGGAAGACCTCTTCCCTAATCTGATTGCTGGATGCAACAATCTGGAAAAGTATCTCGAAACCTTATAAAGCTTATTCAACACCACTATCCACTTAAGGTTTCTGACAATATGTACTTTCTGCACCTTCCTCTTTTGATAAAAGCGCAACTTTCCCTTTAATGACATTAGATTACTAAATCTTTTTAATGTTCTTACGAGCAGTACGCGTATCAGCGGTTGATACCAAAGGCTATTCGTTTACAATGTCAGACAGCCTCACCACTGAGTGAGCCACTGTGCAATGGGAGAAACAATGATGAAGCATGGTTTTAACAAGAAAATGGGATTTCTAGCTGCAATCGCAACTGGCTTATCCTTCTCGACTTTACCGACCTTAGCTGCAGAAGCCGCGGGTGAGATTGAAGAGGTCATAACAATTGGATCTAGGAGTTCAAAAGAGCGTTCTGCATCGGACTCGCCAGTACCGGTCGACGTCATTAGTGGAGAAGATTTTAATGCGATTGGCGGTACTGCAGATTTAACGGATAACCTTAAATCACTAATACCATCATTCACTGCAACACCAGCAACTGGAGACGGTAGTGCTTTTGTTCGACCTACGTCCTTGCGTGGCCTTGCATCTGACCAAACCCTCATTCTCGTCAACGGCAAAAGACGCCATCGGGCGGCTCTGGTCCAATTCTTCGCACCTGCTGCAGGTAATGGTGCACATGCTGCCGACATCGGGATGATCCCCGGCGTTGCGATAAAGCGTGTTGAAGTACTTCGTGATGGTGCTGCTGCACAGTATGGTTCAGACGCAATTGCGGGTGTTATTAACCTCATTACTAAGGATGCCGACTCAGGCGGTTCTGTTTCTGTCCAGTATGGCGAGCATTTTGAAAGTGAGCAAAGCACAAAGGTTTCCGCAAACATTGGCTTGCCACTAGGTAATAATGGCCATATCAATCTCAGTATTGAAGCTATGGATAATGACGCATTGTCTCGTGGCATACAGCGCCCTGACGCAGCTGGATTGATTGCTGCTGGCATTCAAGGTGTTGGTGCCGATTCACCCTTTGGCGATGGCCTACTGCAAACTTGGGGAAGACCAGAAACTTCGGCTGTACGCTTTTTTGGTAGCGCGAGTTTTGAAATAAGTGATTCAGCAAGCCTATATGCCTTTGGTAACTATGCTTCAACTGAAGGTCGATATAGATTCTTCTATAGAAACCCTCAGCACTCTAGTTTAGTACCGCTACGAGCTGCCGGTTTCACTGGTCTGACTGCTGGCTATACGCCTTTCCTTGATGGCGACCAAACTGATCTCAGTTTTATTGCAGGTATTGACGGGGAATTTGACAGCGGCATGACTTACGACGTTAGTATTGGTTATGGTGAAAATGAACTCGAATACTTCCTGAATAATACCATTAACTCTACACTAGGCTTAGTAGGCGGTGTACCTGCCCAACGAGACTTCGACGTCGGCGGATACAAGCAGGAAGAAGTGAACCTCAATGCAGACTTCTCCAAGGCTATCAGCGATTCTTGGAACGTTGCTTTCGGCGCTGAATGGCGTGAAGAAACCTATATTGCTAATGAAGGCGAAGTTAACTCTTACACGGGTGCGGGCTCTAACGGATTGGGAGGTATAGCGCCGAATGATGCTGGTTCTTTTGATAGAGATAATTATGCGTTATACGTGGATTTGGAGCAGGATTTTACAGATGACGTTTTTTTCCAGTACGCACTGCGCTACGAAGATTTTAGTGATGTCGGAAGTACTGTAAACGGTAAGATTGCAGCAAGATTCCGTGTATCAGACACAGTCACATTCCGTGGTTCTGTTTCCACAGGGTTTCGCGCGCCAACACCTGGTCAGTCAAACATCCAAACAACACTAACTACATTTGACGGCGTAACCGGCCTTCAAGTGGAAGAAGGTCTTGTTAGACCCACTAACCCAGATGCACTAGCTGCAGGAGGAGCCGCACTGAGTGAAGAAAAGTCCTTAAGTTATAGTGCGGGAATGAGTGCTTCTCTTACAGATAACACGACTTTCACGCTAGATGTTTATCAAATTGCAGTAGATGACAAAATCTACAGAACACGAGATATCATCAGCAACGGAAATTCAATTTCTTTCTATACAAACGCGATTGATATTGAATCTAAAGGACTTGATCTTGTGCTGACATCCAATTTTGATTGGGGAACATCAGCTACTACTTCGTTCTCATTTGCCTATAGCTTTAACGTTGTTGATGTAGTTAACCAAGCATCTGTTGGCGGAATCATTCCTGTTTCCGATAGCATCGTAGAAGATATCGAAAATAATTATCCTAACGATCGATGGGTGTTATCTGCTAACACCTACTTCGGTGACAAGTTAAGCTGGATGATTAGAGCTAATTTCTACGGCAAACATTACGACGAACGTGGAACCATTGATTCATCTACCAACCCGAGTGCTGAAATTGGCTCGACCATTTATTTTGATAGTGAATTGAACTATGCCTTCAATGACAACTTGACGATTACATTAGGTGCAGTCAACGTCTTCGATGAGTTCGTCGATGAAGTGGGTGCTCCAAATGCTAACCGTTTGAGTGTAGGTCTACAATATCCACGAAGAAGTGCCGCGAACTACGAAGGTGGCGCATGGTACCTAAGAGGTGCTTATAATTTCTAAGTAACTCTGTATACTGAAAAGGTATGATGAAGCCGCTTGTTGAAAAACAAGCGGCTTTTTTTTGTCTGTATACTTTATTTAGCTATCTGAACAATTTGTTTGGGACAAGCGACTTCAATGCTTGCATCATTTAGCGACTTCAATATTTCATTATTAGTTTCGTACATCAGCTCGAAGTAACGCGCCGTCGGAATCCAGTAACGGATGCCTAACTGAATACTAGAGCTGCCAAAATTGTCAATACCGACAAGGGGTTTTGGATCGCTCGCGACACCTTCGATTTTCGCTATGCCAGCATGAATCGCTTTGATCGCGATTTCCGGATCTACATCATAGGCAATTCCAATCTCTTTCTCGGCAATCAAATTCAGATGAGAGTTTACGAGCACCTCCCCTATTATGCATTTGTTAGGGATAGTGATAATTTCCCCATCCTCATTAATTAATTCTGTCTGCGCGAGCTTGATCTCCTCAACAATTCCCGTAACACCTTGCACTCTTATTGTATCTCCCACCACAAAGGGCCTAGACAAAATAATATTCAAACCCGCACCGTAATTTGAGAGCGGCCCCTGAAGTGCGAATGTACTACCAAAAGCAAGCGCACCTAATGCCGCTATAAAAGGTGTCATTGAAATACCGAATTTACCAAGGGCAATGATACCGACAAAAACCAAGATGATTGATTTTGCCAGACCACCGAAGAATTTTGCCAAGGTCACGTCCATATCGGTGCGCACGCATAGTTTGAAAATCAGCTCGCCAATCCATTGAGCAATCTTCCACCCAAGAACAATAATGATCAAAGCACCAATAAATTGAAAACCATAGTTAATGACAAATTCGCTAACGACCTCTCCTGCCTTTTGAATTGCCTGAATGTCATTTTCCATTTAAAGCTCCAAGATTAATTTGCCGCAGTATAACGTTCATCCTAGAAACCGCAATTGGGCGCGAAAAAGATGTACAAGATATTGATGTGCATAGGGAATTTGAAAAACTCGTAGTCACACTCTAAAGATCCTCTGCTGTCCTTTAATGACCTTGTCTCTGGAATAAACTGATTCTATTATTGCCTACATTATCAATAGAAACTAATGATAGTGACCTGTACCATTGAGAAGTCGCTACTGCTTAGGATCACTATTCTTCAGAGGATTAAATTAAACTTATGGATCATGTTGATGTAATCATAGTAGGAGCAGGTCTTTCAGGAATCGGAGCCGCCTACCAGCTTCAGAAATCTTGTCCCAATAAATCCTACGCGATTCTTGAGGGGCGTGAGACCATTGGCGGAACATGGGATCTATTTCGGTATCCTGGAATACGCTCAGATAGTGATATGCACACGCTGGGATACAGTTTTAAACCCTGGCTTGATGAAAAGTCGATCGCCGATGGACCTTCAATCCTCAATTACGTTAACGAAACTGCTAAAGAAAATGGTATCGAAAACAAAATCCGCTTTAATCAAATGGTACGACAAGCATCATGGTCAAGTGACGACGCAAAGTGGACCCTTATGATTGATGAAAAGGGTAAGAAAACTTCTATCAGTTGCAACTTCCTTTATTTATGTAGCGGGTATTACGATTACAAAGAAGGCTACACCCCCGATTTTCCAGGTATCGATCAGTATCAAGGAAGCGTTATTCATCCCCAGTTTTGGCCCGACTCTCTTGAATATAAAAACAAACATATCGTTGTTATTGGTAGCGGTGCCACCGCAATGACCCTTGTTCCTGCTATGGCGGCTGAGTCAGCCAGTATCACAATGCTACAACGCTCACCAACCTATGTTGTTTCTGCTCCTGACAAAGACATAATTGCCAACACTTTGAGAAAATTTTTACCGACTAAGCTCGCCTATGCCATTACGCGATTTAAAAACATAAGCATGCAAGGTTTGGTTTATAAAAGATCAAGAACTAAACCCGAAAAGGTTAAAAAAATGCTCTTGGATCGTGTTCGAACCGAACTGGGTGCTGAATACGATGTCGATACTCATTTCACACCATCCTACAACCCGTGGGATCAGAGGATGTGCCTGGTCCCAAACTCAGACTTATTTGAGGCTATTCGATCTGGAAAAGCATCAGTCGTCACCGACGAAATATCACAATTTACCGAGACAGGCATCGAGCTAAAATCCGGAGATAAATTGGATGCAGATATTGTGATTACAGCAACGGGTTTGAACTTAAAAGTACTGGGTGGAATTGAGTTCACCGTCGATGACAAAGATATACAAATACCAGACACACTTTCGTACAAAGGAATGATGTATTCCGACATACCGAACATGGTGCAGACCTTTGGCTACATTAACGCTTCCTGGACACTACGTGCTGACATCAATTCAGAATATGTCTGTCGTTTATTAAATCGAATGGACGAACTCGGATTGAAACAATGTACTCCCCGCTTAAGAGACGAAGACAAACAAATGGAAACCCTGCCCTGGATTGACGATTTCACGCCCGGCTACATGCAACGAAAAATGCATTTGTTTCCTAGACAAGGCAAAAATGACCCTTGGAGAAATACGCAGAATTATACCCAAGATAAGAAAATGATCAGAAAAGGCGCGCTAGAAGATGGTGTCATGGCATTTACCTAGAGAGCGTCTGATTAAGTGGATATTTTCGTCACGGCAAGGAAGGGGTGAACGGAGAAAAGTTATTAATATGCTGTACATTAAGCACTTTTTGTAGCTTGCGTCTGACGCCGACATGGCGGAAATAGACCTTAATCAGACGTTCTCTAGACTTAATTTCTACAAACAACAAAACAGCGATCAGATAGCGAGCCAAGCGCATAATCATGGTACGACCCATGATACATGTCCTTGGTTTTCTCTGACCACTCAAGTGCCTTCGGGTGATTGATCCGGTGATTCATCTGTAAAATACCTCGCTCAAATACTTGGTACTCTGCCCACATACCAGGGAAATCTTTGACGCAAGCGACTTCAACCCAAGGTACATCGGCTGTCTCAGTAAAATAACGTACGCGATTTCTATGAGTGTGCCCAGAAAAGTACCCTTTGATAACCGATTGTGAGGCAACTAAAGCAATTAGTTTTTCAGACTCATCCGGCTGAATACCAAAATAGTCTTCGGATCGATAGGCTGTTCGCGGATCCCATATCTGGTGATGACCAAAAACCAAAACAGGTATTTGAGCCCCCTGAGATATATCGCCAATCCATTCGATGTCTTCATCAAAAACTGTACCCCCCGTTAGACCTGGACGCACAGTATCGATCATGAGAAGCATTACGCCTTCTAACTCGATTTTAATACGCTTTTCAGTTTCTATGACGGGTTCTCGATAGGCTTCATGATTACCCCTCACATGGTGGAGTCGATCCTCAAAAGCGTTGTGATAGAAATTCAAAAACTGATGGTACTGCTCTTGGGTTCCATCACAGGTTAAATCTCCTTTCGCTAATACTGCATCAGCCTGAATAGCCTTAATCTCCTCAATTGCTGCCGCGTTCATCACTTCAGGATAAGGATCATCTTCCTCTTCTGCGGAAAATACCGGACCCATGTCCTGACCTGAAACACTGCCACAAATAACTTCCCCGAAATGCACATCGTTCACGGTGGCAAAGGTAGATAGACGCTTACCCAGATCAGGCAGGGTTTGAAGTTGGATACCATGAGCATCAAAATCACCTCCTGGACTCAAATTTTCAACGCGACGAGCAATGCCATCTTCATGAAAAACAGCATGGAATTGACTGATAGTGGTTAATTGCATGTTCGTACCCTTTATTTCTACTCTTTATTTCTAGAGCCTTTCAAGTTCTTGTTGACGAATGAGCAGTGCTGCTGAGAGCAGAATCAGTAACAAACCCATACACAACTTAATGCCAAAACTATAATCCCCGGTGGCATCATATCCAAGGGCAAATGCTGCGGGACCCACAGCGCTGGCGAATACAGAGAAGGAACTACTTAAACCTGAAATTGCGCCGAGGTTCATTATTCCAAAAAATCGAATGTAGGCAAGATTAGATATAACACCCCATAGACCACCACCTGAGCCCATTCCCGCAGCCAACATCCAGAAACCCCAGGCACTCTCCAAATGTAACAAGCCATAGGCGCCAACAACAAAACATAGGAGCATGAGAATAAGGAAAGGTTTAAGGCTGTGCTTGTCAACGTACCAACTCGCCAGTAAATTCATAGAAGTTGAAAAAACTGCTGAGGGCAAAAAATAGGCAAAGGCTTCTTCTTTGCTTCGCCCTGCCTCTGAAAATATCGATACGATGTGAAAGGTTAGCGCAGTCCCAAAAAGAGCATAGATACCCAAGCTACAACTGTATATCCAAAAAACGGGATCGCATCTCGCTTGCTCTAGTGTCTTATATTCTGCTTCCTTAACAGTTTCTTTTTCATCGCCGGGTAACAATTGACCACCATCAGCCTTTAACCCTATTGAAGCAGGATTATCCCTGATGAAAATCAATGCAAGTGTAGAAAATAGAATACCGACGACACCCGCCATCACCCAAAGTGCATAACGCCATTCCAGACTTGTGATCAACCAGGCAATTAATAAAGGCGCAATTGAAAACCCAAACGACACGAAGATGCCACGAATGCCTGTCACCAAACCACGCCTTCGAACAAACCAGAGTAATAAGACATTTCTTGAACAACTTGTCAGGATTCCCTGACCAAAAAAACGGACACCAAAATAGCCAAGGAGAATAAGTATAAAAGCCCCTCCGCCAAATGCATTCGCCAAGATATCCGTCATACTAATAAAGAACACCATAAAACCCAGCGCGATACTGGCGAACGTGATCATAAAACGACCCCCGTACTGATCATACCAACGCCCTGCACGGGTCAAAAACAGGGACGACGTAATCGTTCCCCCGAGGTAGGCCATGGATAATTCGGTACGCGTCAAGCCAAGGACATCGATTAGCGGATCAGTGAACACCGCCATTCCCATCGTTTGGCCCGGTATACTGAATAAAAAACCCAAGGTGCTAAATAGCCAGATCACCCACCCATAAAAGAAAGGTATACGCCTTGGGTTAAAAGGCCAGTTGGGGGAAAGCTTTTGCATTGTTGAAATTTTCTACCTATCTTTTATATTATATTTGCGTAAAACTAATCATCAATAAAAGCATAAATCCACTTGATTTCATCATGCTGTATCAGAATAATGCGCACCTTTTAACGACTAAGGAATACTCTCTCCATGCGACTAGATGCAATACCATCAGGTAATGACGCACCGAATGACATTAACGTTATTATTGAAGTGCCTGTGGGTGGTGAGCCCATTAAATATGAAATGGACAAAAAATCTGGCGCACTCTTTGTCGATCGATATCTCTACACTTCTATGAGATACCCCGGCAATTACGGTTTCGTACCAAACACTTTGTCAGACGATGGCGATCCAGTAGATGTTATTGTCGCTAGTACCAGAGCAATTACCCCTGGGGCAGTCATAAATTGTCGACCTATCGGTGTCTTGTTGATGTCAGATGAAGCCGGAGGAGACGAAAAAATTCTTGCAGTACCAAGCACTAAACTAACACGTCGTTACGACAACGTCATTAATCACAGCGATTTACCCAAAATCACATTGGACCAAATTGAACATTTCTTCCAACATTATAAGGACCTTGAAGAGGGTAAATGGGTTAAGTTGGAAGGCTGGGGAGATGCAGAAGAAGCAAAGCGGCAAGTCCGAGCGGCTATGGATCGGTATTCAGAATCGCAGAAGGAGGAGGAGAAAGAGTAAAATCCGTAGCTGACGAGTCAGTATTTGCTACAAGAAACTCAACTGCCTCTTCATAGGTCTTGAACACCGCAAAGTTGTTATTAAATGAGTAAGTCTGAATAACTCTGGCCATACCAAAAGCCAGGGGAGCAGCACTAAAGAAAGCCACTTTTCGTTCTCGGTGAAACAAGTTTGGCGCCATTTGCTGACAGATGTGATTGGGTATATTGAAGCGATCTATTTTGTTACCGTCAAAAAGAAGACCTGCTCGATTGCCCATGTCCAACAATTTCTCGGCTTCTGTGACAGCCTGGTAAAATGAGGTGTAATCCACTTCACCCGATACAGTGAGCCGTAAAAAGCTCGATACTTCATCTTCGCTGAGCGTAGATTCCATTCATTACTCCATCAATCTTACTCTCAGTTTAGTCAAAGAATGAACTTTCGAAGGAATAAACTGATCAAAATACGCAATCTATAACCTCACCACTTGATCATTTTTTCGTTAGGCAGAAATTCGGCGATTAAAATCAGAGCCCATCACAAGTTTGAGATTAAACAGTTTGGCTAAACCACCTGAGAAAATAACGCCACTGAATAAAGCTAGAATCGACTTTAAGCATTCAAATACATATGATACTTAACATTAGGTATATTCTCTATCTGACTGTTATATATCATTTTAATAATATTGTTATATTTTAAACAAACCCAGATTACTTAAGCAAAGTTGGTGTTTGAGCTGTGATATTAACCTGCAATTCCTATTTGAAATTATGCCGCCTCGCCCCCATTAGAGCTTTCTTAGGGAAATGCTTACCATTATCGAACCCAGCCGGTATAATCGGCAGCCCTGTGTCAGGTGTCATCTATCTGCGTGCGAACTACGCACTTAGGGAAAAAGAATTTTTTGAGAACCGGTCAGCGCAACGCAAAGCGCTCACTGTTGTATTAACTAGAGAAAGATTAAATGACATCCAGAACACAATTGGCTGATCCTGCGGTAACAGCAGGCAGTCAGAATATTGGTGCAGTTGGCACTTGGACAGGCAATCTGGCAGACGTGGATTTTAATCCTCTAACGTCTGCTTCCATTAAAGCCTCAATACGCTCAGCTACCCACATTGTTTACGATAGTACCTCCAGAAAAATGGGCATTACCAGTACAGGTTCGATTCAGTCAGACATCGATCAATCTACAGATCAACAAGCCCTGCTCGGAATATTGCCACCTCTTTATCCCGAATGGCTTGGAGATCGTGGCTTTCAAGAAACTCACGGTGTACGATTTTCCTACGTCGGCGGCGCAATGGCCCGGGGAATCGCCTCGACCAAATTAGTCATCGAGTTAGGTAAGATGGGTGCCATGGGTATGTTTGGCGCGGCGGGACTCTCTCCAGCCATTGTCGAAGCCGCCATTACTGAGATTAGTGATGCACTCGACCCTAAAGGACTACCTTGGGGAAGCAATCTTATCCATTCGCCAAATGAACCTGACTTAGAAAACCAGATCATTGACCTCTATCTTCGTTCTTCTGTAAAACGTGTCTCAGCTTCTGCTTTCATGTCACTGACCCCTGCAATCGTACGGTATGCCTGTGTTGGGCTGACAAGAGCCTCAGACGGCTCAGTTCAAAGACAAAATTACGTTTTCGCGAAAATTTCACGAGAAGAGGTTGCCAGACACTTTCTGACACCCGCCCCCAAAAAGATTCTTGATCAGTTATTAGCCGATGGGCTGTTAACAACTGAAGAAGCTGCAATTGCTGCCACCATTCCCCTTGCAGAAGACATTATTATTGAATCAGATTCAGGTGGACACACAGATAACAGACCGCTAAATGCCCTCTTCCCCGCAATCATGAGCCTACGAGATGCACTTATTAAAGAATACGGCTACACCCGCCCTATTCGTCTGGGAGCAGCGGGAAGTCTCGGTACTCCGGTCAGTGTTGCTGCGGCTTATTCTCTCGGTGCAGCCTTTGTTCTGATTGGTACAGTTCATCAATCAGCTATTGAATCCGGCGTCTCCGACAACAGCCGTAAGTTGTTAGCGAAAGCTGAATTGGCCGATGTCGCCATGACAGCCTCTGCTGATATGTTTGAACTGGGTGTAAAAGTTCAGGTTTTGCAACGGGGAACCATGATGGCTGTCCGAGGTAACCAATTGTATGAGTTATATAGTCATTGTGATTCCATTGAAGATATTCCTGCCGATCAGCGGGCCAATATTGAAAAGAATATATTTAGGGCAACGCTGGATGAAATCTGGGCAGAAACTCAAGCTTTCTTTAAAAATGCTGATCCTTCTCAATTGGAAAGAGCGGCCAAAAATCCAAAGCATAAAATGGCTTTAATCTTCAGATGGTATATCGGCAACTCTAGTCGCTGGCCAATCGTCGGGGATGATGAAAGACAAGTGGATTACCAACTCTGGTGTGGTCCGGCTATGGGCGCATTTAACCGTTGGGTTGCAGGGAGTTTCCTTGAAGCACCTGAAAACAGAACCATACAACAAATAGCCTTTAACCTATTGGAAGGCGCGGCTCATATTACACGCGCAATGCAACTCAGAACTTTTGGCTTGGTATTAGGGCCAGACGCACTTAATTTTCCACCTACTCAATTTAAAACGCACTCAACTTAAAAAATAGTGAACGAGGCTCAACTTAACAGAGCCAGGAGCAATCATTAATGAGCAAAAAGAAAGAACCAACATTTAGTCCCATCGCAGTTGTCGGTGCCAGTGGACTATTCCCTGGATCTGTTGGAGGCCAATCCTTTTGGCGAAATATCCTAGGTCGTGAAGACTTTATGACTGAAGTCCCTGCGGATCATTGGTTGATTGATGATTACTACGACCCCCAGCCTGGCAAGAAAGGTAAAATTTATGGCAAGCGTGGTGCTTTCCTGCCTAAGGTCGATTTTGACCCCATGCAATTTGGCATGCCGCCCAAGCAATTGTCCACCACAGATACTGCGCAGCTATTGGGTCTGATTGTTGCCAATAAAGTGCTTGAAGATGCTGCAAGTGTCCAGTTCGGTAAAGTAGATAAAGCTGATATCAGCGTCATTCTTGGTGTCGCCTCAGCCACTGAAATGGTAGGCCAGATGGCTTCTCGCATACAGCGCCCTCATTGGATTAAGGCTTTGCGCGATGCTGGCATACCTGAAAGTAAGGTTGTTGAAGTTTGTGATGGAATTGAAAACACTTATCCTGAATGGGATGAAAGTACTTTCCCTGGTTTACTCGGTAATGTTGTTGCAGGTCGAATCGCCAATCGTCTCGATCTTGGCGGGACTAACTGTGTTGTGGGTGCGGCTTGTGCAAGTAGTTTAGGCGCGGTTTCTATGGCCATTCGTGAATTGCAGGCCGGAACTTCAAATCTTGTTATTACCGGCGGCGTTGACGCCTTGAATGACACTTTTATGTTCATGTGTTTCAGTCAAACCCCAGCACTGTCACCCACGGGTGATTGTCGCCCATTCTCCGCTGATGCCGATGGCACTATGCTCGGTGAAGGTATCGGCATGGTCGCCCTGCGCCGCCTTGAAGATGCAGAAAAAGACGGTGACCGAATCTATGCGGTCATTCGCGGCGTTGGATCAGCTTCCGATGGTAAATCAGGCAGTATCTATGCCCCAGAATCCAGAGGGCAGGCGCTTGCCATTCGCCGCGCCTATGATGTAGCGGGATACGATGTTGACGAAGTTGAATTAGTTGAAGCTCACGGTACTGCAACCAAAGCCGGTGATGCCGCTGAATTTGGTGGTTTGCGTTACGCTTTTGAAGACAAACTCGATGAAGACAATAAGCAATGGTGTGCACTCGGCAGTGTTAAATCCCAAATTGGACACACAAAATCCGCCGCCGGTGCAGCCTCGCTCTTTAAAGTGGTTATGGCGCTGCATCACAAGGTATTGCCACCTACCATTAAAGTCAGTGAACCTAATCCAGCCCTCAACATTGAAGACAGTGCCTTCTATTTAAGTACAGAGACACGGCCCTGGGTTCACGATCCCAAGACCAAACGAAAGGGTTCTGTAAGCTCCTTTGGGTTCGGCGGCAGCAATTTTCATGTCGCGCTTGAAGAATATGACACTGCGTGGAATAACCGTGGTCGATATCACGCCTCTCCAGTCGAACTACTTTTATTTTCCGGTACTCATGTTGACGCAATTATCGATAGGGCAAAAGCTGCTTCGGAATCTCTGCTTACATCCCCCATGCCGACGATAGCCGCGCAACTACAAAGAGACTTTGATGCCACGGCAGCCTATCGCCTCTCTATTGTTGCAACTGATCGAAATGATGCCACTAAGTTGATTCAACAAGCATCTGACAAAATCAAAGCACAGCCAGATTCACCCTTCTCTATGCCAAACAAGATCCATTTTGGTACAGGGAAATCTCAACCTAAAGTCGCCTTCCTGTTTCCAGGTCAAGGCAGTCAATATGTCAGCATGGGCTCTGAACTCGCCTGCGAGTTCGATCAAGCACGTAAAGCATGGGACATCGCAAGTACGGTTGAGTTAAATAGCGATTATCGACTCGATCAAATCGTTCACCCCATTCCTGTTTTCAGTGATGAAGACAGAACAGCACAATTGGCCACCCTCACAAGTACCCAATGGGCACAACCTGCTATTGGGTGTGTTTCTTGGTCTATGTTGAATCTTCTAGATACTTTGGATCTTAAACCCGATGCCGTGGCCGGCCACAGTTATGGAGAAGTCACAGCGCTCTATGCAGCAGGTGCACTAAAGTCACCAGAAAGCTTACTCGCAGTATCAAGACGACGTGGAGAATTAATGCAAAAAGCTGCCAGTATTCCTGGCACTATGACAGCTGTTAAAGGGGGGGGAGATGAAATTCAATCCTACCTCGATCAGTGGGATTGCAATGTTGTTATCGCAAATCTAAACAGCCCTTCACAGGTTGTTATCGCAGGTGAAATTAGTGAAATTGAGAAGGCTGAAATAGAGCTCAAAACCGCTGGCGTAACATTTAAACGTTTACCGGTTGCAACCGCATTCCATACTGACATTGTTAGCCCCAGTGCCGATCCGTTTTTTGAATTCCTCGGTGATATCAAGGTTAACAAACCCAGCACTCCCGTTTATTCCAATACAACAGCCAATATCTACAGCAGCAAACCCAGCGAAATTCGTAAGACACTGGCATGGCAATTGGCCAACCCAGTGAAGTTTCAGGGAATGATTGAAAAGATGCATGATGATGGCATCGAACTATTTCTTGAAGTCGGTCCAAGTTCGCTTTTGGGCGGAATGGTAAAAGACTGCCTACAAGGTAAAGAATTTTCAGTCGTATCGATGGATAACAAAAAGCAAGATGGTCGTTCCGCATTCTGGAACGCTCTAGGTAGCCTGTCAGCATCCGGCGTTAGCTTAAACTTTGATGCGCTATGGCAGGAATTCGCCGAAATCGAAGCACTTCCAGAAGGTATCAAGCGCTCCCCTGTCACTGTACAGCTGACCGGTGCTAATCATGGCAAGCCTTATCCACCTGAAAACGGATCAGCTGGAGTACCCAAACCCAATCCCGAAGTTGCACCTCAACAAGTTGCGGCTCAAACAGTTGCCGCGACATCTACTGCCACAGCGGTCGAGTCTACCCAACAAACAGCTCAACAAACAATTGCAGGAGCACCCGTAAGAGATGCAAATTGGGTTGCAGCATTCCAAAGTTTGCAAGAACAAACCCTTGCTGCACAAAAATCTTTTCAAGATACTTTGGGACAGGCACATCAGGCATTTTTACACGCCAGTGAAGTTGCCTTTATGCAATTGAGTGGTAATGCAGGGATGACTGCGGTAGCACCACAAATAAGCACCCACATGCCAACCGCTCCTGTTGCAGCAGAGCCTGTCGAAATATCAACTGTGCAGGTTCCACAAACGATAGTGCCTCAAGCAGCGCCTCAAACTACGCCTCATACCACAACAGCCCCAGCCATTGATTTCGAGTCTATGTTGCTCGACGTGGTTGCTGAGAAAACTGGCTATCCAAAGGAAATGTTGACCCTCGATATGGAATTGGAATCTGGTTTGGGTATCGATTCAATCAAACGTGTTGAAATTCTATCGACGCTTCAAGAAGAAATTCCACATTTGGGTGATATGGATACAGGCGTTTTAGCAGAACTAAACACACTGGGTGAAATTATTGAGCTTGCCAATGCATCTGCACCAGCAGGTTCCACACAGGTTCAGACTGCTGCACCTGAAGTTGCATCTATTGATTTTGAAGCCATGCTCCTAGATGTGGTTGCTGAAAAAACAGGTTACCCGAAGGAAATGTTAACGCTGGATATGGAATTGGAATCTGGTTTGGGTATCGATTCAATCAAACGTGTTGAAATTCTATCGACGCTTCAAGAAGAAATTCCACATTTGGGTGATATGGATACAGGCGTTTTAGCAGAACT
>JAESSY010000180.1 GCA_016763855.1 Pseudomonadales bacterium | reverse complement strand
CATCGCTTGCTCTAGTTTGATTTAGGGGCGAGAAGTTAACTATATTTAGATGGGATTGAGTAGAATGTGCTTCTTTGATCGCTTACATTCCTTTGATTCAATTAAATTGAATAACCTCGACTACCTGAACACTGTTGACCAAACTGATTTTTATGCTTATTCAGATTCGTATCAGACATCTTCTTTCTTGTAAATGTCTTTTGACAAACTGGGCACTGAACTTTGAATTGGTAATTGCCTTGAAAATTGGCTTTTCGAGTTGATCGACTTTTCGGGCGAGCTCTTCGATTCAAAGAACTGCTTCCTGTTGAAGAACTATCCCTAATCGGAGGCATTAAGATTGAACCAGTAGGACTAATTTCTACTGGATATTTTTCCGTATATGGCAGATTTGTAATTTCTACAGACTGAATCTTCGATATTGAGAATGCTTTTACATGCCCAGCTTCCCGTTCAAACCCATAAAACAGCTTATTTCCCGTATTCATATTTGTTCTAAAGGAGAGGGGTTCTATTGTTCGTAACTTATTACTATAAAGCAATTTAACACAAAGCCGGTTTGCAGCAGCATATTGTATCTTGTGTAGCCCTGAAGTATATTCGGTAGAGTATTCAGTTCGCCCAACCTGAAAAACTTCTTCCGCAACAGTCTCAATAGGCACCAGTTGCTCAACTTCCAACTGGCCCCGCAACCAGTCAAAAAATGGTGCAATGTCAGCCCAAAACGAATCTATTGGAGGTAAGGTAGGAAGCTGATGCGCAAGCATATTTTCCCACTGCGGCTCTAACTCATCTAACTTCTCATGATTTTCAATATACTCAAACGTCGGTACTTCTATTTCTTTAAAAGAACATTTCTCTTCTAAAACCGTATAAACCAATCCCGGGTTTTCAATAATTTCTCGATTCCTAAAAAAATGAACCACATCATATAAATCCCTCGGCCTTAATCTCTGCGCCAACGCCCTGATTTTCTCAGCAACCACCTCTTCAAAAGCATAACAGTTAGCGTGAATTCCTTGTTTCGGTTCATCTGAGTACGGGTGATGAACTTTTCTATTTACAGGATCCAGTACAAGGATTTCATCGGTCGTCAAATCAAGTTTAATGGTGGCAACACCATGCGTTCTTCTCAATGGTCCGTTGTAATGCACCTTTCCTTGGGCGGAAAAGTTTCCGTTTCCTTTGTCAATTATCTTAAACTTGAATCTATCTGGGAAAAATTCTATGCCAACGTTATCACTTATTGATTCAGCTATTTCTGAGAATGTTTTGTGAAGAAATGCCACATCCAGGTGGGAATTATTACTTAATGTGAAATCCAAATCTTCTGAAAATCTAAAGGTCTCAAAAAAACACTTCTTTAAGCTTGTGCCTCCCTTAAATGCCCATTCATTTATTACGTCATGATTGTTAATTCCATCCAACATCCACCCTAGAACATAGTCCTTTTCAATAGTGTCGGGATTAACGCTTTGGTTCCTTGCTGAAATGAGTATTTCATTCTTTTCTATCATATTCCCTCTTCCACGACACTGGGACTTTCAATTTCCATTTCTCAATTATAATCGTGTTCGTAATTTGTGGATCAAATTTGGAATACCCTGCAGAAATTTCTTCCTTTAAACCCTCAAATTCTTCAGGGGGAGAATCGAACTTTGTATCAATTATAAAACCTAATCTTTTAAACACTGTTTTATTTTTCATCTTTTTAGCGTATCGACGAAGCAATTCAAAATCACAGTAATCTGATTCTGAATACTCTTTAAAAATATCGTAAACAACTGACATTCCACCAACTAGTTTTGGATCATCAAAAATGTCGACGATGGTTTTTGTTGGGTCACTTATTTTGACTTTCGTGCTTCCATACCAAACAGCTTTTGTTCCAAAATTCCTACCTTCCTTTATTGTTTTGATTCTGAATTTTGTAGAGCCATGCACTGGATTATGATCCTTCACCTGCTTTGTTGAAAAATAGTAAATTGTTTCAATTATCTGTTAGAGAGGTCCCAATGTTTCACTGCACTGAAACCACCAATGTATCCTGGGTGGTAAATGGCTTCTGCAACCACAAATGGCTCGTCGATAACTATATCGCTAGTTTCAGAATCCAGCGGAACAGGAATGTAAACACCTCGCTTTAATCTGAAAAGCCACCCGTTTTTTTGCCAACGAGAAAGATTCCTACTTGCTTCCTTTGTAGATATGGATAAGGTTTCCGATACCGTGTGGACTGTAATAACTCTTGGGTTATTCGCGAGCACTTTACTTAATTTTTCTCGGCCTACTTTTCCTATACCTGCAAAACCACTCACGAAAACCTCTATTTGTTATTCCATTAAACCCTTGATAGGGAGTATACAGAATAATATATATAGGTGAAACACAATTATAAGCAAATCATCGCTATCATATGCTGGATCGGGAGATGATTCAGGAACGGACAACTTTAAGATGATTCCTGCAAAATATCTAACTGCAATTTAACAATCATCAACGACAAATTGTGCTAATCGTTGAATATCAAACTCAGAAATTGTTTGTTTTTTGATCATGTGGGTACCGTCGTCCTTTGAATGGGTAAAGACAAGGGGGGGATTATTTTGGGGTGGTTAAGGGCATACCGTGGATACCACAGTATTTCTTGTTGTATCTGAAAGATTAGATTGTTAATCAACCATCAAAGCAGAATACTGCGGTATCGATGGTATGCGAAGATTCGATTTATTGATGGTTTAATAAAATCGAAGGAATTAGGGTATCAAGTCGATCGGAAATCCTACATCGAAGTTAACCAACACACTGATAATGGGGTACTGACGATGCTATTCTTGGATTAAGATTCCCATTGTTTACCGCATCACATTAGGAAATAATATTTTTATGATAAAGTTGCCTTATGATTAGAACTATTACTTTTATTGCTCGCACCCTTCGTACCATCGACAGCTGGCCAGATAATGTCCGAGACATTGTAAAATTAAACCTTCAATCTTTACAGAACAACCAGGCTACAGCTTTTAGTGAGTTACCCGATTGGACAAACCAAGGCAAACTGACCGACAAACCATTGAAAGGGAAAGTCAAAGGCACTTATCAACTCACAATCAAAGATAAGGATAGCTATCGAATTGTCTATGTTGCCCAATACAAAGACAAAGTCTTTGTTTTACACGCTTTTAAGAAAAAGGTGGAAGGTGCCAACAAAGCCGCTATTAATACTATTGATGGGCGTTGGAAACGGCTTAAAGCTGACCGTAAATCCAAACGTATTTAACTCCGCCCAAACAAAATACCATTTTTGGTATATACTAATTGTATCTCTAGCGCATATAATGCACAAACTTACATAAACAGCACCATTTGGAAAGCCATGTACACTGAAGTATCAAACGTATGGGAATCACAAGCTAACAGCCCAGAGGAAGCAATAGCACTTCAGGCTCGCGCTGATTTAATGATTAATTTGCGTGAAAT
>JAESSY010000179.1 GCA_016763855.1 Pseudomonadales bacterium | reverse complement strand
GCCAGTGTCACAAAGTGACGCTGGCTTTTTTTATGCCTGTGTATTGACTGAATGGATTCAAAGTTGAATGATAGAGGCAATATCGTAACCTAATAGTTTAGATGATGCTGATAATTTGAGACTGACTATCGGCTAGGATTCCAGGACAGACACCGATGGTACCCAGAAACAGAAATTTTTCTCCAGGTAGTATTGATGATCGTCACTCGTGCCTAATTGGGTCGTTGTATACGCCTCGCTATGTTTAAAGTAATATCAACTGCTGAGTATTCTGCACAAAAATTCCGACTCAATGTGATGACTTGTTTCCAATGTGATTAAATTGTCACGTTTCGATAAAGTTCTTGGATTACAAGTGACGGAAGGAGTGAAAATACTCGTTCTTAGGGAATGAATACATCTGATATGAGTAAAATGCAAAAAATTGCAGATGGCATGAAAAGTGCTCTGTAATTGAGTGCAGCTTCAAACCACATAAGAATGTTCTAATAAATTCAGATGGGATGAATTGAAGAGACTTTTGACTCTGCTGTGGCAAAAATATAGTGTGAATAAACAGGTTTTATCTTAAATCAATGGAGTAATAATTATGAATAACAAACTACAACAAGGTTTTACCTTGATCGAATTGATGATTGTTGTTGCGATCATTGGTATTTTGGCCGCGGTTGCGCTGCCGCATACCAAGATTACATCAAGACAGCGAACATGACTAAGGTGGTTTCTCACTACGAAGAAGCAGCACGTCTGGCTCGTTCAACATTTGTAAAAGGTAATACCCAGACTGCATTAGGATTGACTTCTACCGTGCCGACTGACACTAGCGCATGGATTGCAATCTTCAATCCAGGTGGAAATCTAGCGCCCGGTGGTACTGCTGCATATCAGGCTGCTGTGAACGACACAACAGGTGTTGTCGGTGTTGCTGGTAGTGCAACTACCATCACTATTACACGTCCTGCTTACGAGGATTTGACGACTGCTACTACAACTATTGCTGCTACTGATGTGCTATAGCATGTTGCTAATGGCTTGATAAGTCATTTACTAAATTCTTTAGTAAGCTATTTAGTAATACCAAAAGCCAGTGTCACAAAGTGACGCTGGCTTTTTTTATGCCTGTGTATTGACTGAATGGATTCAAAGTTGAATGATAGAGGCAATATCGTAACCCAATCGGCATCAGAAGAATGAATCAGGCACAGAAAGGTATTACCTTAATTGAACTCATGGTGGCAGTAGCAATTTTAGGGGTTCTCGCCGCAATCGCCCTACCTCAGTATACAGAATATGTTGATGTTGCACGGCGGGGTGTCATGCAAGATAACATGCAGTCTATACGTTTGTTTCAAGAAGAAGCGCGGCTATCAGGCGGTAGCTATGTAGAGGGCAGCTATATACCTGCACCCAATAGTTTAAATGATGCTGATAATTTGAGACTGACTATCGGCTGGGATCCCGGAACAGACACTGATGAAATAACCTATGTCGTTGATGAAGCGAGCGCAAGGAGTTTCCGAATCACCGCCACCCACAGTGATGGTACCCAGGAACAGAAGATTTTCTCCAGGTAGTATTAGAGATTCTCATGCAAGCTGCTATTTTCCCCAGCTGCTTAACACCAATGCCGCTCCTTTTTCGGCAATCATCATCGTCGGTGCATTGGTATTGCCAGAAACAATAGTCGGCATGATTGACGCATCAATAACCCGCAATCCTCTTATACCTTGCACCCGTAATTCATCGTCCACTACAGCTTGAGTATCATGACCCATTTTGCATGTACCGACTGGATGAAAAATGGTTGTGCCTAAATTGCCTGCTGCTGCTAGTAGCGATTCATCCGTGTCGTATTCCGAACCCGGCTTTAACTCTGCCGGAGAGAATTTTTGCAATGGTTCTGCTTGCATAATTTTTCGGGTGAATTTAAGAGAGTCTACTGCAACATTTCTATCTGCCTCTGTCGAAAGATAATTGGTAGTGATTGCGGGGTAATCATCTGCCTTGTTCGATTTTATTTTGATATGACCCCGGCTCTCGGGTCGCAAATTACAAACAGAAGGGGTAATTGCATTAAAAGTATCGAGGGGTTCGCCAAATTTTTCTAAAGACAATGGTTGAACATGCCACTCGATATTGGGCTTGCTTTGATCTGGATCGCTCTTTGCAAAAGCGCCGAGTTGTGATGGAGGCATCGTTAAGGGGCCTGTTTTATACATCATATACTCGAGACCCATTTTAGCACGGCCTAGTAAAGTTCGATATCGCTCGTTAAGGGTGACGGTATTAGAGACCTTATAGATGGTTCTAACTTGTAGGTGATCTTGCAAATTTTCACCGACGCCGGGGAGCTTATGCTTGATATCAATCTGTTTGGATTTAAGCAAGGCCTCAGGCCCAATGCCAGAAAGTTGAAGAATCTGAGGAGAACCAATGGACCCCGCAGAGAGTATGACTTCTTTGTTAATTTCAAAAATGGTTTTTGTTTGACCTTTGATACTGACACTAACACCCGTGACTGTTTGATTGTCATTTAGAATGAGTTTATGAACCATGGCGTGGGTTATTACGGTCAAATTTTTTCGAGATTGAACTGGCCTTAGAAAAGCCTTTGTTGCGCTCCACCTGACACCTTTTTTCTGGTTCATTTGGAAATAAGCATTGCCAAAATTATCGCCTCGATTAAATTCGTCAATCTTGGGTATGCCACAAAGCGCTGCTGCCTCTCGCCATGCATCTAGAATCTCCCAGTTGACGCGTCTTTCTTCAACGCGAAGTTCACCCCCAGCACCATGAAATTCATTTGCGCCATGTTGATAGTCTTCACTTTGTTTAAAAATAGGCAGTACTTCATCCCATGACCAGCCCTTATTACCCAACTGAGCCCAGTGATCATAGTCATCTTTTTGACCGCGCATATAGATCATTGCGTTGATGGATGAACTGCCACCGAGTACTTTTCCTCTGGCATAAGGGATTGATCGATTGTTTAGGCCAGGATCCGGTTCAATTTCATAACACCAATCGGTTCGCGGGTTGTTAACCGTAAATAAATAACCCACAGGAATGTCGATCCAAAAATAGTTATCTTTACCCCCTGCCTCAAGCAAGAGCACATTATTTTTTGGGTTGGCAGAAAGTCTGTTCGCAAGCACACATCCGGCACTTCCAGCACCAATAATGATGTAGTCAAATTTCATATTGCTTTTTTCATAGAGTTTTTCACACTGCTCTTTCATGTTGCATCATTTTGTCCACATACCTGATTTGTTGGATTGATATCCAAGGCTTGTATAAGTGGCATCCACTAGACATTGACCGCGCTCATTTAGGAGAATGCCAGCACCCATTCTATTCATTGTATAGGAAAAACTTAAATTGGCCTCAGGATCTGCGAATCCCAGACTGCCGCCCGCGCCTGCATGACCAAAAGCCTCTTTCCCTATTATGCAAGATTCCATGTGCCCGGTTTCTCTATGCCTGTTGTCCATTGAACGCATAAAACCTAGACTGAATCGTGTCGGCATTAGGAGTGTTGCATCTTCTAAAGTTGCGACGGAAGTTTTTGCCATTAATTCGATTTGATTGTTAGATACAAATTTAAGGTCGCCACACATTCCCTTGTTGGCAAGTGGCAGGTACATCGCCGCAAGATTTCTGGCATTAGTAATGCCACCCCCCGCACCATATTCGGCACTGTAGGATTCTGGGCTGTCCGTTCTAAATCTGCCTGTGTTCAACAAAGCAAGATATTGAATAGAATGTTTGTTATTGAGTAGTTCATAGGTAAAAGGTGTCAGTTTTTCACTGCTCCTTGCAACCCATTGCTGCATGCGAGAGACGCGATGATGATGTTCATGAGGCAGGCCTATCCAAAACTCAATTCCCAATGGTTCTGCGATATGTTTTTGGAAAAATGTACCCAAGGACAAACCGGATACACGTTTTACCAATTCTCCCACAGTCCAACCGAAGGTCGTCATATGGTAACCGTTCCTTGTTCCCGGGGGCCAAAATGGTGCCTCTGTCGATAGCCGCTCGATCATATAGTTCCAATCGGTGTATCCCGATTTCTTAACCGGTTCTCTAAGGGCGGGTAATCCTGCTGTGTGATTCAGCATCATTTCCACCGTAATGTCTTCTTTACCATTCACCCCAAACTCTGGCCAATAGGTACTGACATTTTTATGTAGATCTAGGCGGCCCTGATCAATTAATAAATGAGCACAGAGGGCAGTTGCAGCTTTAGTACAAGAGAACACAATAGAGAGGGTGTCGCGTTGCCAGCGAAATTCATCTGGTTCATCTGATGTCTTGATGGGTTTGGTGAAGCCTCCCCAGAGATCGACCTTTGATTCACCTTCAATATTTAAGGCTACACTGACACCCAATTCGTTTTTATTTTCAAAATTATCTATAAATTCATCCAAAACGATCTGGAATTCGGGAGCGCAATGGCCCTCGATTCGAGCATCACCTACTTTAAGATCTACCTTCACATTCATGCTCTGTCCAACTACTCTCAATAGATCCTATATGCTCATTAATAGCTTTTGCAAGCGGCGATAGCGTTTGTGCTTCTATATTATGCTTTTAGGTTGTGAATTATACATCTAAAATGATGATGGCCTTCTTACCAGGAAACACTGATGGCTGAAACTTTTTTGACCCATCTTGAATGTAGTGATACGGGAAAACATTATCCTATAGATACCTTACATAACTTATCCGAAAGCGGTAAACAATTATTGGTTCAGACAGTAAATACCGTAGGGGATTTGTTTTTTGTCCGCTTGGGGATAATATCCTTGGGTTAAGCATCTAATCAGTAAAAACAATAGTGGTTGAATGAGCGTATATAAGATGACAACTTGCACAATCTCCAACAGGAAGTAAGGGCTATAAATGAAAAAGTTTGATAAAAAATCCGCAGGTTTTGATGCTACACGTTTGGAGAGAATTACCGACCATATTAATCGAATGTATATAGAGCCTAAAAAAATCACAGGTTGCCAAATTCTAGTTTCCCGGAATGGTGTTGATACGTATTCAAGGACTTTTGGTTTAATGGATAGAGAACGCAATAAAGCGTTACGAGAAGATACAATCTTTCGTATTTATTCGATGTCCAAACCCATTACATCTGTTGCGTTGATGATGCTTTATGAGAGGGGACTATTTCAACTAACGGATCCTGTACACCGATTTATTCCTTCCTGGAAGGATCAACAGGTTTATGTCTCTGGGGAGGGAGAAACACTGTCTAGTTTACAAACAAGAGCACCATTATCCCCAATTACAATGGCGCATATTCTGAGCCATCAAAGCGGATTAACTTATGGCGCAACGAGACATCCAGTCGATCAAGTGTATCGTAAGCTCAAGCTTACATTTAACCCTGATGCCAATGAAACATTAAGTTCCTTCGTCGAAAAATTAAGTCAAGTGCCCCTGCGTTTCGACCCTGGTGAGTCTTGGATGTATTCTTTTTCGACTGATGTTTGTGGCTATCTTGTCGAAGCGATATCAGGAAAACCATTTAATCAATATCTTGAGGAAGAGATTTTTCGACCTCTAGGTATGAAAGATACTTCCTTCGATATAAAACCAGAAAAGATAGAGCGGTTTGCTGCGAATTATGAACGCTTGCCTGATAAAAGCCTGAAACTCATAGATGATCCCAAGGACAGTACCTACTTTGGTGATCAAAAGTTCTTTTCTGGGGGAGGTGGACTTTTGTCAACTAGCCATGATTATGCTTTATTTTGTAAGATGCTGCTCGGTGGTGGAGCCTTAGATGGTCATCGATTATTAGGGTCGAGAACACTCAAGTTAATGACAATGAATCACTTGAGAGAGGGTAAAACTTTAATGGATCTTGCGGTCGGTGCTTTTTCAGAAACTGCATACGACGGTGTTGGTTTTGGTCTCGGATTTGCTTCAACCTTAAGTCAAACTGAGAGAGGTGTTTTGGGATGCGGTGATTTTTATTGGGGAGGTGCTGCATCAACTATTTTCTGGGTGGATCCGATAGAAAACATGTATGTTATTTTCATGACGCAACTGATGCCTTCGACGACCTTTAATTTTCGAGGTCAGCTTAAGAATATAATTTATTCGGCTATCACAGATTAAATTTATGCTCGCTCAGATGTCTAATGATATGGTACCAAAGTGAAACTGTCTGAAGTGAAGGAGATTCCACAGCGAGGACTTGATAGTTTTTATTTGGGTGCGATTGCAATCGCGTTCACCTTGGGGATATTTTTTTATGGTGGCAATTCTGCAATCTTTTTGTTGCTGGCCTCT
>JAESSY010000178.1 GCA_016763855.1 Pseudomonadales bacterium | reverse complement strand
TACCTGACACATGTGCTTGAAGTATTGCCTGGCGTAACCAGCGAAGCTGAGCTGGATGCGCTTTTGCCTTGGAACGTTAAATTACCTGATTGATTGGGTTAGTTCTTGGGTGTTGGTTGATCGCTTACCTTTAAGCAACAGGTGATAATGATTCGACATTACTGCCCAGGCAAAACAACGGGTATCGTTCTTTTTAAGCGCATTACCTAATCGTACCAAAAAATCTAATTTGTCCTCTTTTTGCGCAAAGATATTTCGTCGCTCAAGACCACGACTCATAACATGATAACAACCACCGGGTATATGCAATCTACCAAGACGCGGCATGATCTATTCTTCTTCATTAGAAGAGTTGATTGTGGGCATTATTGTGGAGTGTGTCTGTAGGATAATGTTAATGAGAAGTGTCAGCTATGGCGGTGTAGTGGTATGGGTTTTCGCTTAAGTGGTAAAGTCCTCAGTGTCCCACGTTTTTCCACGTTTTTTTGCACGTTTTTGATGGGTCCCCTTTGCTTTATTTTTTGATAAATTTACATTTTTCTTCATATCTCTACTTTAACATACAATGAAGAAAAACAATTAACTTGTTGATATATATTATTTTTTCTTCATACTATCTAATATTATTTAAAATGAAGAAAAACCATGTACAAAGAGATTAACCCCGAACAACGAAGGGTTTACGTGGACCTTGTACAAACCTACCAAGCGCTTGAAGAGGCGAGGCATAAAGCGAGACACTACAGCGGTTACATGACTTGGAAGAAAGCTAACGGAAAAGAATACTTGTTTAAGGGTAGAGCAGGAGCACGTGGCGTTGGTAAGAGCCTCGGCCCACGAAATACCGAAGCAGAGGCGCAGTACAATGCGTTCTACACGGGGAGAGACACAACAAAACAGAGAGTTAAGTCCCTCGAAAGCCAAGTTGAGCTGAAATCCAAATATGCACTTGCCAATAGCCTCAATAGGCTCCCTAAAGAGGCCACTCAAGTGTGTCGCGCCCTCAACAAAGCAAAGTGTCAGTACGTCGTAGTGGGTTCCAACGCCTTATATGCATATGAAGTCCTCGCAGGAATACAGTTCGACTCTGAAATTGTCGCTACTGGAGATCTGGACATTTTATTGGACACTCGTGAAAGATTAAAAATATCTATTAGTGAAAATTCACCTCAATTCATTCAAATTCTTCAGAAGGCAGACAAGAGCTTTATTGTTAGTGAACAACAAGGATTCAGAGCAATTAATGACAAGGGCTACATGGTTGACTTAATTACTGCTGCCAAGAAACCTCTCCATCTACATAATGAATTTGCACAAACTCTTGAACAAGATCTGGATATTGCAGAGATAGAAAAACTTGAGTGGCTGATCAGTGCTCCTCATCTGGCATCTTTTCCGGTAGGGTTCGACGGTGTACCGGTCAAAATATCAGTACCTGATCCTAGGGCCTTTGCTGTACACAAATACTACATCAGCAGGCATCGGAATAGAGACCCTGTTAAAAAACTCCGAGACGGTCTTCAGGCAAAGGCAATGGTGAATATTGTCAATCAATACTTGCCTGCCCATGCCTTTACAAGAAAAACGCTGAGAAACTTTCCTGAGAAATTGCGACAAGAATTTCGTGCAGTAAACACATCCAATGGAGAAGAGCGGCTCTGGTAAAACAAAATAGGGGGAGAGATAGGGACATATATGGATACTCCATCCTAGTCAAGGCGCTATTTCCATTTTTCGCCAATAGCATCCCGCGCCAAGTTTAATGACTGTCGTATTCTCTAACTGTTCTTCTTCGTGGTGATCTAGCCACCCATATCAAAATTGCCATTCGGCCTCAGGGTAAAGTTGAGGGACGCTGATGAGTTAATGACTTATCAATAATGAGTAATATTTTGCAGTAGGATTTAACTTGATTGAAATCAGTTGCTTTCCTTTTCGGTTTGATTGATCTAAACATAACCTTATCTTTAGATCATCAAGTCATTAGCGCTCTTCGCTTTTCTAGCAGTATCATCCTCGACCTAAGTGCATTGTTCACCATTAGCACTAAAATCGCTGCTCAAATTTCATACAGCACCCACTCCTTACCTACTATTGCACTACTGTTAGTGATCAGTCACAATGCTGAAACAAGGCATTGAGTGATATTAAATTGATAATCGACTTCGTGCTTCAATGTATGAATGTAGTCTATCATTCGCTGAGAATGAATATTTGGAGATCTATCATGTATTATCGCACCGCAAGTTTAATTTTATTTATAATGTTGATATCAGGTTGTGTGACCAATCAAGCAGTTCAAACAGTTCAAGTAGGCGACGATGAAAAGTCATGCCAAGAAATAAAATCAGAATTAGCACGTCTTGGATCCAAATTTGAAGATGCGAAGGATGATTCTGGTGTAACGGGAAAAAATGTTGGTTTAGCACTTGTATTCTGGCCAGGCATCATCGTCAATGAAGTTAGATCAAACAAAAATCAAGATTCTATTGATTCCAGAGTTACACACCTAAGTGCAATTTATAATTCGAGGTGTCTCAAGAGCAATAGCAGTCAAGGCGAACTAAAGTCTCTATCGGAACAACTCAAGGAACTAAAGGATCTTAATGATCAAGGCTTGATCAGTAATGACGAGTACGAGAATGCTCGAAAGCGTGCACTAAAAAAAATATGACATAAGGACGAAAACTACTTGGACAACTACTAACCATACCGCCAGAATAGCTTCTGGTTAGTAGTTGTATATTAGACGACAATTATCCTAACCGGTCGCATTAACTCACTAAAAAGCACACTACCCAGGTATCGTTGCCTCATTTAAAATCACACTACTCTCTAAAAATTAGCAAGGGGTTCTGAATGATTAGAATGATGAGTTTAACTGCGAAGTTGAGGGGCAGAGGCATGGGACGCTGATGAGTTAATGACTTATCAATAATGAGTAATATTTTGCAGTAGGATTTAACTTGATTGAAATCAGTTGCTTTCCTTTTCGGTTTGATTG
>JAESSY010000002.1 GCA_016763855.1 Pseudomonadales bacterium | reverse complement strand
CCCAAGAAGATAGCATTGAAGATCTTACTCACATCCTTTGTGATCAAAGAATGCTTGTATCCGCGGGTCATTTTTACGCCCCTCGACTATTGGAGGCAATGGGAATTGATTCCGAAACCGGCGTTATTCGTCTATCTATGGCGCACTATAATGACCATGCGGATGTCCAGCAATTAATCGACAAGCTTGGCCCTTTATTCTAGTTCCACTCCAAATATCCAAAATAGTCGTCTACACTATTAGTATATTCATCTGTTTTTGGGATCTTGGCAATGAGGGCAATGATTGTCGAAGCATCTAAATCTTTAAGCGTACTCCTAAATCAACATCTTTCTGAATTACATTTTGTAACTGAAGTTCATACCAGTGGCACCCTCGCTTTATCTTCGATTAAATCCAAGGATAATATTCCAGTGGATCTGATTTGCGTAGGATTGATATTGACAGATATGGACGGTTTGTCTTTTACCGAAAAATTGATGTCTCTTGATGTGAAAGATTTTGATCCCCATACCAGAATACTACTTTTTACGCCTGAAGCGGAAAGGCATGAGGCACGCGCATTAACACTCGGAGTACAGGGTGTTTATAGCGCTAGTGAAATAGATCTTGCTCTTGACCATTTAAACACTTGGTCTCAGAATCAAAGACTTGAACGACATGAAGGCAATATTTTGGTCATTGAAGGCAAGCATTCATTAGATGCTAAAACGACGCTTTCCGATTACGGTTACACACTTGAATGCGTTCAATTCGGAATAGATGGGTTGGCAAAATTACGAGGGAAAGAGTATGAGTTAGTCATTATCCATGATCGTGCTGATATTGGGATGCCATCTTTAGAACTCGTTCAAAATATTCGCAATCGCAAACAACATCCATTGAAATTACCCATACTGGTTGTCACGGATGATATTGATGAAAGTAAGAATCTGAAGCTTATACAAAGTGGTGCGAATGATTTTGTACTGAATAGGCCTGCGTCAAGGGAATGTTTAGCTAGGGCGAATAGTCTAGTCCGAAACAAAATACTCTATGACCAAGTTCGATTCAAATATGAAAAGTTGCATAAAATTGCGATGACGGATCATCTTACCGGATTGTACAACCGACATTATTTGTTTGAGATGGCACCTCAGAAATTGGCTGAAGCAAGACGCCATAAATTCTCAGTCTCTTTGCTGATAGCTGATTTAGATAAGTTCAAAGCGATTAATGACAATCACGGTCATGATGTTGGGGATAAAGTATTGAGCGCTATAGGGTATCTTCTCAAAAATACCTGTCGCGAGGAAGATGTGGTGGGTCGTTTTGGAGGTGAAGAATTTATCATTGTATTACCTTATTGTGATATTCATCAAGCCTATGAGAAGGCTAACCAAATTCGCTTAAAGGTATTTGAGTTGAATCCCGTCGGTATTTCAATCTCGGCAAGTTTTGGTGTTGCAAGCTTTGACGCTTATGATAAATCAAATTTTGCTGACTTATTTAAGCGAGCTGACGAAGCGGTCTTCTGGGCTAAGGATAGAGGCAGAAACAGAGTCGAAGTCAATAGTTTGGCGTAGCGTGACAATTAGTCTCAGTGGTCCGTTAGGATCTATCGTATCAAATGGATAACAGGTAACTAGCAGTAACTGATCCAAGTCGGAGTCGATGTGCCAAAACTTATGGTCACGGATATCATGGATAGAGAGCTTATTAATTTCATAACTGGACCAGATTCCACTTAGGGATTGAATACTAATTCGATCGCCCATTTCTGAATTTTCTAAAAAGGCAAAGTGTGTATCGCGATGTCCGGCGATGACACTTGTGCCCTTGTCTCCTGGATGTTTTGTACCGTCGATATGAGCTGGCCCGAATGCCAGCGAATTTCCTTTACCGCCTGATAAAACGATAAAACTATCGCCGTTTTTTTCATTACGTATCTTTGCGACTGGCGTGGTGTCGGCCCAGGGCCAAGGTGGTTGAGGATTTCCCTCCAATGTTTGCTCCCAAGTAATATTGATCAAGATTTGCGCCGCGATAGCCTTAAAATAAATTTTTAAAGCATTGCCCCAACACAGGATTGTAATTGTTAACAAACAACAGATGATGAAAGTAGGACGTATGTTATGGATCATTCTAAATCTGTTTCTTTAGAGAATACCTTCTACTCATCCAAATAAAACAGAGCATTATGCTAAGACAACCCATCCAAAAAGAAAGTTCTCCACCGGTGGCTGTTTTTGGATAATTTAGTTTTATCGTGCCGTGCCCTCTGGGATTTAAGTTTGGTATCTGTGAATTAGACAATTTCAATTGGGGCGGCCTGGATATTATTTCTTCGATAGCAATCAATGAGGTGTATTGTGAAACCAGTTGGTGCTTCAAAGCAATATTGACTATTTCTTTTCTAACTTCTTCAGCTGATCTTCCGGCAATCTTTTCATCTTCGAGGGAGTCAATCTTCGCTCTTGCCCATAATGATGCAATTCCAGGTTGGGATTTATGTGTATCTAAGATTAACTTCTGCGACCAGTTTTTTGATGTAGTTAATCCATGAATTTTCACGGACCCTTTTAGATTTTTGGTCTTTGCGACGACGAGTAATGGTTCGTTCAGGTAGAGGGAAGGGATTCGATTGGGGTAACTTTCCGTTGAACTATCCCATGTGATGGATATGTCTCGGACTAAAGGGTTTTCTAGTTTCTCAAATAGTTGATTCATCTTTGAGTGTACTTCAGAAGCATCACCAATATGAGTAAATGTGCCGCCACCAAATTGGGCAGCTTTACGCATAAAATAGCTATTAGGTGCAGAGCCGATACCAACAGTAAACAGCTTGGCATTATTAAGTTTGGTATGAATTAGAGAGAAAAGTTCCATTTCATTGCTAACGGCCCCATCGGTTATAAATATAATTTGTTTGAGTAGTTCATTAGATTGTGCTGGTCGTAGGGCTGCCCTCAGGGCTGGTAGTATTTCTGTACCACCTCCCGCTGTCAGTCTATTAACCCAACTTAGGGCAAGTTGTTTGTTGTGTGAATTGGCGAGGTGTGATTCGTAAAATAATCTGGAGTAGAGGCTGTTAAATTCAATTATGTTGAAGTGATCTTGGCGTCGAAGGCCTTGAATGGCTTTACTAAGACTCGCCTTAGCTTGCCTGATGGATTCACCACCCATTGAACCAGAAGTATCGATGATGAATATCATTTCCTTTGGCAGGTACTGATTTTCCGTTTGATGATTCGGCGGGAGGACCATGAGTAAAATGTACTCATCGTCCTCAAGGTGTTCACGAAAAATGGCAGTCTGAGGTAAATTATTTTCCGTGGGCTGCCATTCCAAAATAAAATCTCTATCCATTGAGGTAGTACCTTTACGAAGAGAAATTTTATGGTGCATGTCTCGTCTCTCTACCTTTATCTTATGGTAGGGACTCGTAATCTGGCTGAGTTTGAGCCCTGAATTGAGATTGATTGAGATTTCTATGGGATTCTGCAATTGATCCTGGTAGTGTATATTGGTTTTATGCTCATCTGTTACTTTTGTTGTCTCGTATGTAAAAGCGCAACCTGATCCTGCTGTCTCGTTTAAAAAAGCACAACCTGATTTGAATGTTTCCAGTTGATCTAGTTCTGCTTCATTTCGTTTTGGCTCATTACTGTTATCTCTACGAATTCGATTTATTGTACGTTGTGGCGTATATCTAGGTGTAATCGTTGTAGGGAAACGTAGTACAAAACTGCCAGAGACATAGTCAATATGTTGGATGAGGCGTATTTCAATAATTATAGTTTCTCCTGGCGCAATATTAGATACTTTCTGAGTGAAAAGATTGGGTCTTAACTGTTCGACCATAGCTGCTTTTTGTCCATTTGCCATTGCTTTTTTGTATATCCTTCTTGCTTCATCTTTTTCCTTTACAACTGCTTTGATAAGGCGCTCACCTATTTTTATTTGCATAAAATTTACCCCAGCGGTTTCAGGCAGGGGAAAGACATAAATGCCTTCTTGCCATAAATTGGTATGATTTGAAAATTCTTGGGTGAATGTCATATGCGCCACGATGCCAGATATCTCTATTGCAAGTTTGCTTGATACGTGGAGAGCGGCCTTGTCTATTCCAGATTGATTGCGGAATACTAGTTGTCCGCTGCCAGGTTTTTCTATTTCCTCAGCCATGCTTTCAACAGCAAGAACTAGAATGCCTAAACAAACAATGGGACCGATTAGCCAAAGTATCCAACGTCCTCTCTTTTTTGGCCTATCCCAGGTAGGAGGTTTAATGATGAGGTGTTCCGGGATTTTTTTGGTTTTGAATGACATGTTTACTCCTATATTGAAGAACTCATTAGAACGAATCTAGATGACAGAAAGATGGGGGAAATATGCCAATATGATGATCAATAATGGAGGATAAATTGATGAAATTAGTGAGAAAGGGATCAGGATGATCGAATAACTAATAAGAGAACAGCTTGTTATGAACAGCGTTGTTATTAATGATGTAAGCTCTATCTTGTATAAAATCAATGATTAATGATCGACACGTCAATAGCGCCTATACCTCGTTGGTACAAACTAACGCCCTTTCTCGGTCGACCACCACCTTTGACTGCATTGCAGTGGAAAATCTTGGGTCTAGTGGCCATTGTTTCTTTCTTTGAGCAATACGATGTCTATCTATTTGCGCTCAATCTGAAGCAGATCCAGGAAGATTTAGTGATTGATGATGCTCAACTGGGTAATTTAGGTGCGCTTGTTCGAGCGGGTTCATTTATCGCTGTTCTATTTGCCATCGCTGCTGATCATTGGGGTAGGCGGGCAATGCTGATGTTTACCGTATGGGGATATACTGTATTTACAGGAGCAACCGCTTTCTCTCCTAACGCAGAAACCTTTGTACTCTTCCAATTTTTATCGCGGGGTTTTGCGTCAGCAGAAGTGATGATCGCAGCAGTTGTTATTACTGAAGAATTTGCCCCTGAACATCGTGGTTGGGGTATTGGTGCACTGGCTGCTATCCAGGCTTGTGGGGCAGGATTAGCATCTTTACTGTTTGGTTTTGTAGAATGGCTACCCTATGGTTGGCGATTTTTGTATGTTGTTGGATTGATTCCACTTCTGTTTATTGCTTACTGGCGAAGAACTTTACCCGAAACCGGGAGGTTCAAAAATATCGCAGTAGAACAAGCTGATAAAAAACTATTGAGACCTATGGTGGAACTCATTCGCGCAAACCCAAGAAGAGCGTTAGCTATTATGAGCGCAGTTTTTGCATTTGGAGTTGCGACCAGTTCTGCGGCGTTTTTTGCGCCAAAATACTTACAAGAAGTCCATTCTTGGTCACCCAGTTCAGTGGCGATTCTCATGGTATGCGGTGGTGCGTTTGCTATCGTTGGGAGTCCACTTGCAGGATGGTTGAGTGATCGAAAGGGGAGGAAGCCAGTTACAGCCGTTTTTTCAATTGCCTATACGATAGTCTGCATTACTTTTTATACAGTAGGAGGTTTTTTTACGCCCTTTCTGTGGATTGGCTTAATATTTTTTGTTATGGGCACTGATGTCACTTTGACAAGTTTTGGAACAGAACTGTTTCCAACAGCCCAACGATCAACTGCGTCAGGCTTGCGAGGGCTTATTGGAACAATAGCGGCAATTTTAGGTCTATCTGCCGTATCAGCGCTCTACCTCGTTTTCAATTCTAATTGGATTGCCATCGCGGTAGTGTGCTGTGCTGGCCTTGTTGTACCCATTATAGTTTGGTTATTTTTTCCAGAAACTGCTGGCCGCACACTAGAAGAAATAAATGCAGAAGAAATAAATCGCTAAAGAGAAATGCCAAAAAATGATTCATACTTCTCATTATATTCAGAGTCGCTAAGGTCATCCCCCATCTTCACCCATTCTTCTGCAGGTATTTGATTTCTGGCTGCCATCAAACCTTCTGCATCGGGTCCAACGGGCCATCGCAATCTATAATCATCTGTCGTTACTGCTTCAAGAATGGTTTCTGCGACCAAGTCTGGTGATACGGCTCTTTTAAAACCAGCGGCAAATACCTTGCCATTTCTTCGCATGATAGGTTGGTAAGGAGAAGTCTTGTCGTAACGCGTTTGTTCTGCGGAGTTCTCGAAGATGTTTGTTAAAATGACCCCTGGTTCGACGTTTACAACGCGGACACCAAATCGATAAACTTCATGGGCGAGGGCTTCACCCAAGCACTCTAAGGCCCATTTTGAAGCTGAATAAGCTATTTGGTTAGGTGTGGCTAATAAACCAACGGCTGATGTAATGTTAACGATGCAACCACTTCTTCGTTCACGCATTGAGGGTAATATAGCTTTTATGCAGCGGACTGATCCAAAATAGTTTGTTTCAAACATTTGCTTATGTTCATCTTCTGGGGTGAGTTCCAAAGGTGAAGCGCCACCGATCCCTGCATTATTGACCAATAGATCGACAGGACCGGCTTTACTGATGAGATTGAATGCAGTGTCTACGGAGTTTGAATCACAGATGTCTAACTGAATGATCTCGATAGACAAATTTTCTTTCTCTGCTGCTTCTTTGAGTTGACTTGCTTTACCCAAATTTCTCATGCCTGCGAATACTTGATAACCAGCTCGTGCTAAATGCAAGCTTGTGCTCAAACCAATGCCGGTACTAGTGCCTGTGACGACTGCGATTTTCATGATTTACCTCAGAGTGTAATGTTTCAGAATAGGATTAGGTGAATATAACAATATGGTAGAAGCAGTCAAAGAAACTTAAGCATAAACTTTCGCCATCGAAGGAAGGCGTTAGCGCCTCTGAATTTTGAGAGCACAAGGGAAGGTTAGTTTGTGCGATTTTTCTGTGCTTGCGAACAAATGGATTAAAATTAGGGTTATTTTGGAAATGCCGTTGATAAAATTTTAGGGTAGAAATTTTGACAAGATACACAAATAGCAAAAACCCAAACTGTTTTGCAGCTTTTAAGATAGCTCGAAGATTGCATGCCGTAAAATCGGGCTCTTCATCGGGGCGAGTTCTTAACATTTTATAGAACCAAAGATATTGTTCTGAATATATTTTTGGCAATTTGATATTTAAGATTTGCTTATTGCTTGTCCTGCTTAATCTACATGATCATTGAGTGTGATAGCAATGGATAAGACTTGAATCAATCTATGGCAAAAAAGGGGAAACATACTGTTGAATCTTGCCAAGTCTGGCATGATGAATCACGAAACCAACCAAAGAGGAATATTTCTGTGGCTTTTCTGACAATAATCACCATGTTAGCGTTAATGCAGTTTGCCTACTTTGGCATACGCGTGGGCGGAGCCCGGGGTAAGTTTGGTGTAAATGCACCAGCAACAAGCGGCCATGAAGAATTTGATCGTTACTATCGGGTTCATTACAACACCATGGAACAACTTATTATATTCATTCCATCGTTGTGGGCTTTTGGATATTTTGTAGGAAATCTTTGGGCTGTGGGCTTTGGCGTCATTTTTCTAGTTGGACGTTTTGTTTACGCCTATACCTATATTAAAGACCCTAAGTCCAGAGGAGTGGGTATGTTAATGTCAATCCTCCCTTGTTATCTGATGATCCTCGGAGCGTTAATTGGCGCTGTGATGAATCAGTTTTTTTAATTGCACAGAGCTAGATTAAAATATTATAAAAGTTTTTTTAAAGATGGAGTGATTTATATATGCCTGTAATTGATTACAAAGTCCCTCAGTCTGTGGATGACGCAGTGTCATTATTAGAGGCGAATGAAAATGCAAAAATCCTTGCCGGTGGCACGGACCTTATCATTCAATCGAGAGCGCAGAGCAGTCCTGATCTAGTGGTTGTCGATCTGAAATCACTACCTGATTTTGTTTCAGCTAACATTAATTCAGAGGGATTGTCTCTGGGCCCAAGCATGAGCTGTGCTGAATTTACTGCACGGGAAGATATCAAGTCTCTGTTTCCAGGGCTTGTAGAGGCAGCCTTTTTGATTGGTTCGACTCAAGTTCAGGGCCGTGCCAGTATTGGAGGCAACTTATGTAATGCATCTCCTGCAGCAGACACCATTCCCGCCCTCATGGTTAACAATGCACTCTGTGTCATTCAAGGCCCTAAAGGGGAAAGAAGGGTTAGCGTAGAAGATTTCGTTACGGGTGTAGCAAGTAATTGCATGGCTAAGAATGAGTTGCTAAAGGCGATTTTAGTTGCAACTCCAGCCTCCAGAACTTCTGATGCCTATCTTCGTTTTATTCCACGGAGTGAAATGGATATTGCGGTTGCGGGAGCTGCTGTCTCCGTTACCTTAGAGACAGACGGGACATGCTCTAAGGCAATAGTTGCTATAGGCGCGGTAGCACCGACCGCTATACTAGTCGATGCAGCAGCAAAAGCGTTAATTGGGTCTAAACTGGACGAGACAAGTTTACAAGCTGCAGCGGACGCTGCATCTGCTGCATCAAACCCCATCACTGATAGACGAGGTACCGCTGAATTTAGGCGTCATGTCGTTGGTGTTCTTGTAAAAAGAGCAGCGCTGATCGCAGCTAAAAGAGCCGGAGATAAATAACTATGACGAAGAAACATGTGAGCACGACAATAAATGGGGATGCCATCGAGTTTCTCTGTGATCCAAACGATACATTATTAGATGTACTGCGAAAAGAATTAAGCTTAACCGGTACGAAAGAAGGATGTGGTTCCGGAGACTGCGGCGCTTGTTCGATTACATTGGATGAACGTCTGGTCTGTTCCTGTCTTGTTCTAGGGGTAGAAGCTGAAGGAAAAAATATCGGTACGATAGAAGGCGTTTCTAACAAAGACCAGTTACACGTAATCCAAGAGAAATTTCTAGAGCATGCAGCTTTGCAATGTGGGATTTGTACGCCAGGTTTAATTGTATCAACCCAGGCTTTACTGAAAGAAAATAGTAACCCTACTGAAGAAGAAGCAAGATACTATCTTGCAGGTAATTTGTGTAGATGTACGGGGTACGACAAAATTATTCGTGCTGTTTTGGATGCGGCGGATGTTATGAGAGGAGCGGCTTAATATGAGTGAAGTGAAAGAATATAAATATATTGGCCAGCGTAGTATACGTCCTGATGGATTTGAAAAGGTAACGGGACGTGCCAATTATGGTTCTGATCTTAATTTACCGGGAATGATTTGGGGAAAGATATTAAGAAGCCCTCATGCTCATGCCAAGATTCTGAGTATAGATTATGCTAAAGCCGAAGCACTTTCCGGAGTCTTGTCAATTGCCACACATGATGATTTTCCAGACTTGCCAGTAGAAGCCGTGGTTGCAGGTGAAGGAACAGCTAACCTGCGTGATCTTGCTCAAAATTTACTGGCAGATGAGAAAGTCCTTTACCACGGACACGCAATTCTTGCTGTAGCCGCAATTTCTGAAGCGATTGCAGAAAAAGCAGTAAACCTGGTCGAAGTGGAATATGAGATATTAAAACCTGTATTAGATATTCGTGAGGCAACGGCTGACGACGCACCCATTCTTCATGACGATATGTTTACTAAGGGATTGGAAGAAGTGCCAACGGTTGCATCAAATGTTGCAGCGAGAACAGAATTTAGAAAAGGTGATGTAGAGGTCGGATTTGCCGATGCAGATATCATCATTGAAAGAGAGTTTTACACACCGACAGTACACCAGGGTTATATAGAGCCCCATGCCACTACTGTTAGTTACGATGAGAGTGGACAATCCATGGTATGGTGTTCAACTCAAGGTCACTTTGATGTCAGGGCGAGTACAGCGAAATTACTGGGTCTTAGTCTCAATAAATTGAAAGTGGTCGCCAGTGAAATTGGCGGTGGATTTGGGGGTAAAACGATTGTCTACCTTGAACCAGTAGCACATATATTGTCGAAAAAGTCTGGTCGCCCTGTGAAAATGATTATGAGCCGGGAAGAAGTCTTTAAGGGTTCTGGCCCCGGATCAGCGACCCGAATATGGGTAAAAATTGGCGCTAAAAATGATGGCACCATAACCGCAATGCAGAGCAATATGAGTTTTGAAGCTGGCGCATTTAAAGGGTCTCCTGCCATGTTAGGGGGTATGACGATATTCACTCCCTATGACGTGGAGCATATGTATGCAGAATGTTATGACGTCGTTGTTAACAAACCAAAAGTAGCAGCATATAGAGCGCCTGGTGCGCCTCAGGCGGAATATGCTGCTGAGATGGTAGTGAGTGAATTGGCCGCGAAATTAGATATCGATCCAATAGAATTTCGATTACAGAATGCAGCGAAAGAAGGCACGCAAACCATATACGGCCCAAAGATGAAGGCAGTTGGTCTGGTCGAGTGTTTAGAAGCCGCAAAAAATTCACCTCACTACCAATCTGCTCTAAAGGCTAATCAGGGCAGGGGAATTGCCGCAGGTTTCTGGTTTAATATTGGGGGTATGTCCAGTGTCACTATCAATATGAATCCAGATGGTACAGGTACCATCGTTGAGGGTTCACCCGATATCGGCGGTTCACGGGCATCTATGCAAATGATGGCTGCGGAAGCGACTGGAATCGCTATGGACAAATTCAAACCCATTATTGCAGACACCGAAAATGTGGCCTATAACGCCTCAACGGGCGGTAGTAGGACGACCTTTGCCACGGGTATGGCTGTTATTGAAGCTGGGGAAGATATCGTTCAGCAAATGAAAGAACGCGCTGCTGCAGTTTGGAATGTGACTGCTGCTCAAGTAGATTGGATTGATGGCGTAGCCGTCAATACAGCAGCTGAAAATCGCCTGACTGCCGCTGAAATATGTGCAGGTGTAGGCCGTACTGGAGGGCAGATTTCAGGTCGTGCAAATATTAATGCAAGGGGTGCAGGCCCCAGTTTTGCAGTTCATGTCTGTGATGTTGAAGTGGATATGGAAACAGGGAAAGTAGATGTCATCCGCTACACAGCAATTCAAGATGCTGGAAAGGCCATTCATCCAAGTTATGTAGAAGGACAATACCAAGGTGGCGCAGTTCAGGGCATCGGCTGGGCCTTGAATGAAGAGTATGTCTACAATGAAGACGGCATTCTTCAGAACCCCGGTTTTCTAGATTATAGAATTCCCTTGGCGTCAGATCTCCCCATGATTGAAACCATCATTGTTGAAGTGCCGAATGCTTACCATCCTTATGGTGTCAGAGGCGTTGGTGAGACAGGCATAATCCCGCCACTTGCAGCAGTTGCATACGCAGTGAGTGATGCCATTAAGGCACCCGTCACTGATTTGCCATGCTCACCGCCCAATGTGTTAAAAATAATCCAATCAAAATAGTTATCTAATGGCAACGGTTTTCTTTTCCAGTGAATTGATAAAATTTACTGGGGAAGAACAAGTAGAGGTTAAAGCACGGGATTACAGAGCACTGATTGATGAGTTAGTTACGCGATTTGAAAACTTGGATAAGGCGCAGATGATGGAAATGGCTATTTCGATTGATGGGCTTATTCTTGTTGATCCTTTGTTCGAGGCAATTGAAGAAGAATCAGAAATTCATTTTTTTTACTTTGTCACGGGAGGTTAAATTTGATATCCCTTCGGATTTTTCTGCTGCCAGTGCCAGGCATCTCGGCAAATATCCTCAATTCCTTTTTCAGCTTTCCATCCTAAATCTGTTATTGCGAGGCTAGGGTCTGTGAAACTTGTGGGAATATCCCCCGCACGCCTTGGCCCAAAAGATATGGGCAGAGAAACATCGTTAGCATACTCAAATGCTCGGACAATATCTAAGACTGAATAACCCGTTCCTGTGCCTAAATTGTATGTGACAAGGCTAGGGTTGGATTGTAGTTTTTCAATCGCTGCAAGGTGGCCCCGAGCAAGATCTTGAATATGAATATAGTCTCTAATGCAGGTACCGTCAGGCGTAGGATAATCGTTTCCGAAGACGACCAGCTCCTTGCGCTTTCCGATGGCGACCTGTGTAATAAATGGTAGCAAGTTATTAGGTTTTCCATTAGGGTCTTCACCAATTTCTCCGCTTACATGTGCGCCCCCAGGGTTGAAATATCTTAATCGCGCGACATGAAAATTTTTATTAGCATGACAAACATCTTCTAGTATCTTTTCAATCATTAATTTTGTTCGGCCGTAAGGGTTACTTGCATCGATGATGTCAGTAGTCTCGCATATGGGCATTTCTGTTGGTTCACCGTATACCGTTGCAGAAGAGCTAAAAACAAGATGGTTAACATCATATTTAAGCATGAGTTGGCAAAGGTTAATCGTCGTATTCAGATTACATTGATAATATTCAAGGGGTTTGGTGACAGATTCGCCAACAGATTTTAAGCCCGCAAAATGGATAACAGCATCAATCGTTTCAGTTTGAAAAATTGCTTCGATTTCATCTTTATCTAATAGATCTTTTTTATAGAAAGTAATTTGACTGTTGGTTAGGCGCTCGACCCGTTTTATTGACATTTCTGAACTGTTAGACAGGTTGTCGATAATGAGAATTTCGTGTCCGGCTTCAATGAGTTCAACTGCGGTATGACTACCTATATAGCCAGCGCCTCCAGTCAATAAAATTCTCATAAGAGATCCATCTCGAGTATGCTTGAGAGTTCGGAAAGAGCAGTGCTGGCATCAGTAACCTTTATTGTAGTCATGCCTAAAGCTCTTGCTGGTTTGAGATTGATACCAAGATCATCTAGAAAAACTGCTTCATTTGGCTCAATTTCCAGGGTTTTACAGGCCAAAAGGTAGATTTGTGGATCGGGTTTGCGGATGCCGACTTTACTTGATTCAATGACGTGATCAAATATTGATAACACTTCAGTGATGGATTGCTGGGGTTTGTGATCTGAGTTAGATTTTACATTATTCGTAATACAAGCGATCTTGAATTTTGATTTTATTAATTTCAGCGCCTTAACCATTTCGGGGCGTATGCTCCCTGAAAGTAAGGCAAGTACATCTTGTCCTCGTACATTTTGCCCCAATGCTTTTGCTTCAGAGGCAAATGCCGCGTCGAATTCCTGTAGCGTGATCTCATTGCTTTCAAGTTTTGCCCAGGCGTTATTGTCTGGGTTGGTAGAGTTCACTTTACGAATAAAGTCTTTCGGGATGCGTTGAGCAAGCTCATATCGATTAAATGCTTCAAATGGGCTGGATGTGATGACGCCACCAAAGTCCCAGAGTACTGCTTTATACATAATTTTCTCCATCGAATTCAAAACTCGCTTATTCATCACTGACGTTGATTTCAAACATTGCTGAATCTGGCCGCGCTAATCCACGATGGGATGATTCAATGGATTCAATCATTTGTGCGATAAGTGCGGAGTCCGGAAATTCTTCTCTCACTTGTTTTACGGCAGCATCAAGTCGGTACTCCTTCATAAAGAGAATGCGAAATGCTACGCGAACATCTCGAATCTCTTGGCTGGTGTATCCAGCGCGTTCCATCCCCACTTTGTTGATGACTCTCATGCGGGCAGGAAATCCCTCAGCAATTGTAAAAGGAAGAACATCTTGAATGACTCTCGACATACCAGCGACCATCGATGCAACTCCAATGTGGCAGAACTGATGTATAGCAGATAGACCGCCAATATTAGCGTAATTTCCTACGACTACGTGACCTGCAAGCGTTGCAGAATGAGACAAAACCACTAAATTACCGACTGTAGAGTTGTGTCCAACATGGGAATGGGCAAGGAGTGTACAATCGTTACCAATTGACGTAACCGACTCGGCTTCGGTACCACTGTGGATGCTGACGAATTCACGAATGACGTTTCGATCACCAATTTTTGTATAAGCCACAGATCCTTTAAGGTATTTGTTGTCCTGTGATTGGATACCGATGGTGACAAAGGGAAAAATGTCACAGCCCTCCCCAAGCGTAGTGTATGGTTCTATTACGACATGGGATCTTAGCGTAGTGTTTGGGCCAATCTTGACGTGATTCCCAATCGTGCAAAATGGTCCAATGGTACAGTTTTCGCCGATCTCAGCGTTTTCATGCACGACTGCCAATTTGTCTATATTAATCATTGAAATTACCTGAGTTTTATTATTCTATCTTCTATGACCCGGCAGATGACTGTGAGTTCCGGTGTCTTTAGCACGTAACACCCATTATTTCAAAGCATTGAAAATGGATCTTTATCCATTTTTGAGGTGCTGTGTTTTGTTCTATTTTTCTACATCAATGATATAATTTACTCACATCCAATCATAGGTGGTTTTTTTATGAAATATTTTCTAGCTATCCTGGTGAATAAACGAAATTTAACAATTAGTAGATCTTATGTCTGAAAGTAAAGTTACTCGAGAACTTGATCGTTCTCTAATTGATAAGCAAACTTTCAACCGCGATGAATTGTTAGATTGCGGTTATGGAAGACTATTTGGGCCTGGTCGCGCTCACTTACCAATTAATGAAATGTTGATGATAGATCGGATCATTCATATAGATGAAACGGGTGGTAAAAAAGGAAAAGGCAAGATCATAGCTGAACTTGATATCAATCCAGATCTCTGGTTTTTTAAATGTCATTTTATTGGAGATCCTGTGATGCCAGGTTGTCTAGGCTTAGATGCGCTTTGGCAGTTGTTAGGATTCCATCTAGCTTGGAAAGGTAATTGGGGTATAGGTCGGGCTCTGGGTTGTGGAAAAGTTTCTTTTAAAGGCCAAGTACTGCCGACGGCGACTCGCCTTACTTATGAAATTGATATTTTGAAGGTACGTGGAGGACAAACTGTTCTCGGTATTGCAGATGCCATTGTCATTGCTGATGGTCGTACCATTTATACAGCAGATAGTATCAAAGTGGGTCTGTTTACATCCATTGATGACTTTTAGGTGAAATTATGAAACGTGTTGTTATAACCGGAATGGGATTGGTTTCTCCTCTAGGTAACAATAAGGCAGAAACCCTTGATTCTTTAAAAGAAACTCGATCTGGTATCAAGTTTCAGGAAGAATATAAAGAGATGGGATTGCGAAGCCATATAGCAGGTAGTATTGATATTGATATCGAGCCGCTTATTGAACGGAAACTGCGTCGATTTATGGGGGATGCATCAGCATTTGCTTACATTTCAATGGTTGAGGCCATAGAAGATTCTGGTCTCAAAGAAGATATGGTTTCAAATATTCGTACAGGGATAGTCGCTGGATCTGGTGGCGCTTCATCATCTAATTTGATTGAAGCGGCTGAAGTACTCAAAGCAAAGGGTGTAAAAAGAATTGGGCCATATCGTGTCACAAAAACGATGAGTTCAACAGTCTCAGCTTGTTTATCTACTGCTTTCAAGATCAAAGGTGTCAATTATTCGATCACATCTGCATGTTCGACTAGTGCTCATTGCATTGGTCATGCTGCGGAACTTATTCAACTGGGAAAACAAGACATTGTTTTTGCGGGGGGTGGTGAAGAAGAACATTGGAGTATGACCTCTTTGTTTGATGCTATGGGTGCGCTCTCATCTAAGCGAAATGAATCCCCTGCGACGGCTTCACGTGCTTATGACAAAGATCGTGACGGATTTGTCATCGCGGGTGGGGGCGGTTGTGTCGTCGTAGAAGAATATGAGCATGCTAAGGCCCGTGGAGCAAAAATTTACGCTGAACTAGGCGGTTATGGGGCGACATCGGATGGTTTTGATATGGTCGCACCTTCAGGCGAAGGTGGCATGCGGGCCATGCAACTGGCAATGTCTACGGTAGATAGCAAAATTGATTATATCAACGCGCATGGTACAAGTACGCCAGCGGGTGATATTCCAGAAATTGCCGCGATTAAAAAGGTATTCGGAGACGATATGCCTAAAATCTCCTCTACCAAATCGCTTTCTGGACATTCTCTAGGAGCGGCAGGAGTTCATGAAGCTATTTATTCATTGCTGATGTTAGAGAATGATTTTATCTGCGCTTCCGCCAATATAGATGAAGTCGATCCCGTGATTGCTGAAACAGGCGCGCCCATCGTCACATCAAGAATCGACAATGCGGGTATTCGAACCGTCATGTCTAATAGCTTCGGTTTTGGTGGAACTAATGCAGTATTAATATTCAGAAAACTGGACTAGTTTAATAAATCCTGTTTAGAATTATTTGGATTATCGATGATGATACCTCTGAATGATGTAGATTGAGGTCTATCTATAATCCCTACACACTCTCGTACGACAGAATAAATAAATCAGTATAGGAGGGCACTATGATCTCGAAAAATCAATATGATGCCATTATCGTCGGAGCAGGTTTCTCCGGGATGTATATGCTACATCGATTACGTAGCCTAAACCTAAAAGTGCGTGTTATAGAAAAGGCCGAGGACGTTGGCGGAACTTGGTATTGGAACCGCTATCCTGGTGCTCGCTGTGATGTACCAAGCATGGAATACAGCTATAGCTTCTCTGACCAACTTCAACAGGATTGGGACTGGACTGAGGTAATGGCTGCTCAACCAGAAATTCTGACTTATGCGGGTGAAGTGGCAGACCGATTTGATCTCCGTAGTGACATCCAATTTGAAACCAATGTTCTATCTGTTGTCTACAATGATGAGAGTCGAAGCTGGATCTTAGAAACAGACGGCCCAGAAGCCTTTGAAGCCACTTATTGCATTATGGCAACGGGATGCCTCTCAGTGCCCAATACACCTGATATCTCAGGGGCTGCTAATTTTAAAGGTGATATCTACCACACAGGATCCTGGCCTCATGAAGGTGTTGATTTTACTGGACTGACAGTAGGCATCATTGGTACTGGTTCGTCTGGTACGCAGTCGATTCCTGTCATTGCTCAGGAGGCAAAGCATTTAACCGTGTTTCAGCGAACCCCAAATTATACAATGCCTGCCCACAATCAACCCCTGAGCGATTCATTTCGTAATGACGCAAAGGCAAATTATGCTGATATCAGGAAGCAGCAACGGGAGTCGATGGTCGGTATCATAGGTTATGGCTATGGTTTTGGAGGCGCAACAACTGAAGAGCCAACGGAGTCTATTCTAGATACAAGCCGGGAGGAAAGGGATCATCTTGTTGAGACATTAGGGTTTGATTCTATACAACGATTTATCGATATTGGCGTTGATATGGGTGCTAACGAGTTGGCATGTGATATGTATCGATCTCAGTTAGGTAAGGTCGTTAAAGATCAAGAAACAGCCCAGGGTTTGATGCCGCAGAATTATCCCATTGGTTGTAAACGCCCGGTTATCGATACTCAGTATTTCGAGACTTTCAATCGCGACAACGTTACCTTGGTCGATTTGCGTAAAGGTGGAATAGAGCAAATTACGACGTCGGGCATCAAAACAGAACAAGGTCAGTTTGAATTTGATGTTTTGGTATATGCCACTGGATTTGACGCTATGACAGGTGCGCTATTGGCTATGAATATTCAAGGCAAAGATGGCATTAAGCTTAGCGATACTTGGGATGCGGGTCCAAGATCGTACCTCGGTTTGCAGGTTCACGGTTATCCCAATTTGTTTACCATTACCGGCCCTGGTAGTCCCTCGGTGCTTAGCAATATGATGGTGTCCATCGAGCAACATGTTGATTGGATATTCGATTGTATTAGTTATATGAAAGACAATAATTACGATCTTATTGAAGCTTCGGGAAAAGCAGAGGCGGACTGGATTACCCATGTTAATGAAGTTGCCGAAGGAACGATGTTTACTGTATCTTCCTGCCATTCATGGTATTTGGGCGCTAACATTCCTGGTAAACCGCGTATCTTTATGCCTTATGTTGGAGGCGTCGGCTTGTATAGGGAAAAATGCGATGCGATTGTTAAAAATGACTACGAAGGTTTTAATTTCGCTTAAGTTTTGCTCAGTCAATATTTAAAGGAGAATAGATATGAAATTGTATAATTCGGTTGGTCCCAATCCTAAAGTCGTGCGTATGTTTATGGCAGAATTAGGTGTGAGCATAGACACTATCGAAGTTGATTTGATGGCTGGCGAAAATCGCAAAGAAGCCTACATGGAAGTTAATGTAGCAGGTCAATGCCCAGCCCTTGTGCTAGATGATGGCACTATAGTGGCTGAGATTACGGCTATATGCGAATACTTGAATGAAATCTATACCGATGATAGTAAAACGGATCTTATTGGTACTAACCCTCAAGAGCGAGCTGAAACGAGAATGTGGGCTCGTCGTATAGATCTTAATATCCTAGAACCATTGACCAACGGCTTTCGTTATGCAGAAGGCTTGCCTATTTTTAAGGATCGTATGAGGACTTTACCTCATGCAGCAGAAGACTTAAAAACATTAGCACAGGAAAAAATCACGTGGCTAGATGGTCTGATGGACGGAAAATCCTATGTCTGCGGTGAAAGATTTACTTTGGCGGATATTCTCCTTTATTGCTTCCTCGAATTTGGAACTCAAGTAGGACAAGCGCTGAATGAAGAGAATAAGAATATTATGTCTTGGTATGAACGCGTGAAATCCAGAACAAGTGCGTCAGCATAGAGTTCTGCATCGATCTAAAAAATTACCGATCCAAACATTCGACTTTTCGAACAGCAGCTATCCAATTGTTTTTTAGATTTGTTTTGGGTTTGGTGGAACACCTTTTTATAGTTGTGATTGTACGAGAGGGTAATTACTCTTTTGCATTTTTGAAAGAGATTAGGGATTAGTAAGGTGGGTATGTTAGGAGCGATTGTATAAACTTTAGCTGAGCCGCAGTCGGCGCAGGGTACTGCTCTCTTTCGCTGCTTTGCATCCCTCCGGGAT
>JAESSY010000177.1 GCA_016763855.1 Pseudomonadales bacterium | reverse complement strand
TCCCCAACAAGGTATTTTTCAGACCTAATTGTTTCATTACAGCAGCAACAGTCGAACCTGAACCGATTACGTAATATTGATCATCTTCCATATGCTCAATTATACCTGCAGCAATATCTTCGACTACAAGCTCATCTATCTGACCACCCGCCTTGCTCGCCTGCATCCTGTGGAATACTTCCGGCACCCAGCACTCTCCATAGTATTGGCTTCGAACAATACCCTGACGGAATGCCGTCTCATCTATATCTCTTATTTCCCCTCGCATTAAACCAATTAACTCACCCTTCACCATAAACTCAATTATCTTTGCCGCACTATCAGGATTGTTAGCAAAAACCCCTGAATGCATCTTGACCCCACAAGGAATGCCAAGTATTACTTGATCGCCTCTTAGGCTATCGAATACATCTCTGGCTGTACCGTCCCCTCCAGCAAAAACCAATAAATCAATTCCGGTATTCTGTAATTTTTGCACGGATTCTTTCGTGATTGCCGCATTTGTTTTCTCGGGCACTAGGACATCAACAGTTTCAACTTCCCAGCCTAATTCTCGACAAAGGTTTTCACCCATAACGCCTGATACAGTACATATTGCGATTTCCTGACGATAGGGAAACAAGGCTTCAAGTACAATGCGGACACGATTTTCTACCTGACTTAACGCACCACGTGCAAAAGCTTCTTCAGCAACGTTATCGCTCCCTTTAAGCGCTGTCGGACCCCCTATACCAGCGAGTGGGTTAAGCACCAAACCTATAGCTAAGGGTTTCATTATCGTGGCGGATCTCTATATTGTTGTAGAGAAAGATACTTACCAAACGTTTGAGGCCTCTCTTCTTTAGACAACTCTTTTTTAGACAACTGCTTTTGAGATAAGAGGGTCGCTATTCGACTGACTCGTTTAGGCAAACCTGATAGTAGATAGTGCTTAGTTTGCAAATGAATTTTCCTTCTAAACGCATTATTACAGTATTTTTCTAGATTCAAGTTGTCCGCACTCACGCTAAAAGGAACACACGCGGCAGTACTCAATATCCATTCTATAGATTGCGGCTTAACTTCAACCACTTCAAAACTGCATTGTGCATTTTCATCTCTATCAGCTTCATACCAGTAACCGTAATCAAGGATTTTTCTTCTTTCCGGTCCAGCCAAACACCAGTGGGCGATCTCATGCAGGGCACTTGCAACAAAATCCTCTTTGAAATAAACAATTGAAAAGTCGTCCCCTGACTGCCTAGGTTGATAGAACGGTTCTTCCGCTCCCCCTACTAAAATCGTATTATTTTGATGCTTGAATGCGGATTCAAAGGACTTGATGATGTGATTTAGCATGTTAATTTGGAGACGGCAATTCAATATTTGAATCAGGTAAACAGATGGTCTGGTTCAACTGATCATAGTAGCTTTTAGACAAATAGGGTCGCCCCGCTAGCAAATGATCGAGATACCATTTATTGGGTTTTAAATTTTCCTGAATGTAGTCGATGTTTGCCATATAGGTCCAAACTAAACGTACCGTATTTGGCGTCTGAACCTCAACTTGAATACGGTCATATCGAATAGGATAACCCTCAAAAGGATCCATCATCTCAATCTGGTTTTCATCAGTCAGATGATATATAAGTCCTTCTACCGATCTAGTATTTTCATAGAAGGCATTCTCAGATTCTTTCATGATATTCGCTGCCGCGGCTCCCGGATACGCAACAGATCTTTTATTAAAGGCGAGATAGAAACCAGACAAAGTACCAGATTCAATAAAGTCGAATTTCACATTTCTTAAGCTCACTCGGTCTGGATTCATATTACTACCGTAGGCAAAATAGTAATGTTGATTAAGCGATTTCATTTCTTGCGAATCCAGTACTGATACTCTTCACCATTCTCTTCCTGACTTAGCATTTGATGACCTAGAAACTTGCAAAAATTGGGGAAATCCCAAGATGTTGAAGGGTCCGTCGCGATAATTTTAATGACTTCACCACTTTGCATATCCATCATTTTGTTTCGAACTAATATGAGCGGTTCCGGGCATTTTAAACCCCGCGCATCAATCTCAATTTCATGGTCTAGATCTTCGATCATTTGTTTCACATTTCAATCTTTTAGTTAGGCAGTTTTTTATTCCGCAGTAATAACTAATTCTTCACTTTAATGTACTCAAGAGTATAATTCGCTGCGATTTTTCAGGATAAGCAATTAAAAATGATCCGCGTACTAATTGAAAGACACATTGCTGAAGGCCTAGCAGAATATTACGATTCTACGATAAAACGAACCGTCAGTACTGTCATCAAAGCTCCAGGGTGTATTTCAGGTGAGTCTCTCAAGGACTCGAAAAATCCGCATAAGCGCATAGTCATGTCCAAATGGATATCCATCGAGCATTGGGATAATTGGTTCCGCTCTGATGAAAGGCGAAAGGTCATTTCTGAAGTTACACCTATGCTTGAGGCTTCAGAAAAAATAACGGTCCTGGAACTCACCAAATAATATGCGTTCTACTGACCGGGGTAGCGCTCTATTAGATAAACACCCAAGGATCTTCGTTGCGCTTCTGTAAGCGGATAGATAGGCATTGGAGAATTCGGACGCCGAATATACTCAGCAATTGTTTCCAGATTGTATCTTTCGCCTAGGTTTTCTAACTTCTTCAGACTCGATCCATTATCTGCATGACAGGCGACACATTGATACGCCTGATATAGTTCCGCACCTTCACTCGCCAAAATCAATTGCTGCTCTTCTCCCAACGAGGATAGCGTATCGACGCTATTATACGGGTTCATCGGCACGGCCAACTGCAATTTCTGTGCTTCACCATAGGCCACCCGATATATAACACTAGCGTAATCATCTGATATATATATAGCCCCATCAGGGCCCTCTGCCACTTCAGCCGGTCGACCTACAACAGTATCATTTAACAAAAAGCCTGAAACAAAATCTCTTTCCTCGATCCGTCCCGTATCATCCCAATGCAAAGAAACAACTTTATAACCATCTTTCTGACTTCTGTTCCAGGAGCCATGCAGTGCAACGATCGCAGCCTGATGATAATCATTGGGCAGACTGTCACCATGAATAAATGCTATCCCTAAAGGTGCATTGTGGGGATTAAAGTCAAAAACCGGCGCTATCGAGGATGCTATTTCAGCTTCATTTCCATCTCCGAAATCAGGATCTGCAACTTTGTTTCCATTTGCAAAGGGCCAGCCATAGTGTTTACCTTGTTCCACCCTATTCAGCTCACAAGGCGGAAAATTATCACCCAACATATCCCGACCATTGTCGGTCGCATAAATACTGCCGTCTTTCGGGGACCAATCAAAACCTGCGCTATTTCTTAACCCCCTAGCGAAGATTTCTTCATTTTTACCATCGGGTGTGTACCGCACCATCGTTGCTCGACGCTCATCTTCTTCAATACAGACATTGCAGGAGGAACCCATCGTGACATACATCATTTCATCTGGGCCAAAGCGAAGGGTTTTCTTCCAGTGATTTTCGCCTCCGGGCAAGCCTGTGACGATGCGCTCATACTCACCCTCAGTTCTACCCGCGTCGTGATTAAATTTAATCCGACCGATCGCATCTGTCTCAGCGATGTAAAGCCAATCTTGAAAAAAATCCAAACCATTTGGACCATTAAGCCCATCGATCAATAGCGACTGACTATCAGCCTTACCATCATTGTTTTCATCTCTGCCTAGCAACTCAACTTTATTCAAGTTCGGCGTCGCCACTAATAGATCACCCCCTCGACTAAAACGAATAACCCGGGCATTTTCCACATCGGCATAGATTCCAATCGAAAAACCCGCTGGAACCGTAATCCGTTGCCCAAGCAGTTTGGGGTCAATGGGTTCTCCCCCTAAGGGGAAATTTATTGCACCAACATAAAAACGAACGCCAATATACAAAACCAATATGATCAAGGTGATCACGCCGGTCGCATAGGCAGCCCATTTACTAAGTCTATTCATGGCTTAACACATTTTGAAGCTTGTGGGCTTCGGAGATAACATAGCCTTGAATTGCCTTCGTATCATCTTCGGTCAAGACATCCTTAAATCCAACCATGCCTGAATCTTTCAGGATACCGTCGATAACAATCTCTTTGAATATCAAGTGCTTAGCTGGGAACATATGGCGTAAATCAGGTGTCACACCACCCCCTTTAACACCTGGTCCATGACAAACACCGCAATACTGATGATACATCACTTTACCATGTGCAATTTGTTCAGTGCTGGCCTTAAGTTCTGGTGGCTTTGGAATTGGCGCAGCGGCCTCCATTTCTGGCAATGATAATTCGCCCCCCAATTTGTACGTTAGAATCCTACCATAACTTCTCTGGCCCAAAGCTTCAGCGGCTCCACCTGCGGCAAGGGCAAAAGCACCACCCCATCCAGCGACGACAGTGACATATTGTTCTCCATCAACAGCGTAAGTCACCGGGGGCGCGATAACGCCGGTCTGAGCGGGAGTTGACCATAGCTCTTCTCCAGTATCAGCTCGATAAGCTTTTATATCACCGGAAGAAGTCCCCTGAAAAACCAAATTTCCCGCAGTTGACAACATCCCACCGTTCCAAGAACCAGCATGTTGAACTCGCCATACTTCTTCTTGTTTGATTGGATCCCAAGCTGAGATGTGGCCTCGAACCATACCATCGATCCGCTGTTCTAACGCCCTATCCCCTATAGGCGCATTAAGTTGCCAGTCGAGGGCTAGATTCCAACGACCCTCTTCATAATGGAACTGAGGCTCGTTTCCATAAGCGAATGGGATATCAAGCGCTGGAATATAGACCAATCCTGTATCAGGACTATATGACATTGGATGCCAATTATGTCCGCCATAGGGCGATGGCTTATGAAAAGCGGTTTCTAGTTGCTCATCTGTTAAAGTTTTAAGTGCTGCAACCTGCTCTTCAGGTGAGAGACCAGACAATGGACTTGCAGCTTGATATCTTGCGTTGGGAGTTTCCACTGGTCGACCACTTTCAGGATCGACATGAGTTGCCCATGAGATAGGAACATAAGGCTTGGCAGAAATAAATTCTCCAGTCACTCTATCCAATACATAGAAGAAGCCATTTTTAGGGGCCTGCATAATCACTTTTCGCTTTTCACCATTGATGACCAACTCGGTTAAAATCATATGTTGGGTCGCGGTGTAATCCCAACTATCACCAGGGGTAGTTTGGTAGTGCCAAACGTATTCTCCAGTATCAGGGTTTAGAGCAACGATTGAACTGAGATAAAGATTGTCTCCACCCCCAGGGCTACGGACGATTTGATTCCAGGGAGAACCATTACCCACACCGATATATAGCAGGTTGAGATCAGGGTCATAGGCCATCGAATCCCATACGGTTCCACCACCACCGACTTTCCACCACTCCCCTGTCCAAGTTTTCGCTGCAGCCTCCATTGCAGGGGAATCAAAACCATCTTCAGGATTTCCCGGTACGGTATAAAAACGCCATTGCTCAGCACCGGTTTCTGTATTGTAAGCAGTGATATAGCCGCGTACGCCGTACTCAGCACCACCATTGCCGATAATGACCTTATCGTTAACGATCCGCGGTGCCCCTGTAATGGTATAGGGGCGTGAGCGATCTATCGTATTGATATCCCAATTAACTTCACCCGTCACAGCATCAAGGGCGACAAGACGCCCGTCGAGCGTGCCAACATAGACTCGGCCCTTCCAGAGCGCAACCCCTCTATTGACAACATCACAGCAAGCGTTTGATGCCCATGCTTTTGGAACCTTAGGGTCATATTTCCAGATCAGCTCTCCCGTTTTGGCATTGTGAGCATAAACAACACTCCAGGTACCTGTTGTATACATCACACCGTCCACCACAATGGGTGATGCCTCAAGTCCTCTACGAGTGCCTGTGTCGAAGTACCAAGCCAGCCCAAGCTCATTCACATTATCTGCATTGATATTTGATAAGAGGCTAAACCTGCTCTCATCATATGTGCGTCCATGGGCAAGCCAATTGCCCGGTTCGCTATCTGCATTCTCTATTCTTTTTTGATCCGCGGTCGCGGTGACTGCTTTGATGTGCGCTGCGAATGACACAGGTGTAGATTCAACAGGTGCCTCCTCCCCTTTATATAGATACACAAGCAACATAATGCCAACTAAACCTAGGTCAACCAATACCGTATTTCTCATGATTTTATCCCCTTGTAAAACCTGCTTTGAATGCTTTACACCTGAAAACCAAAACTACTAGCCCAGCCGTATTATTAGTAAAATTTATTTAGACTACCTTCGATGCTACTTTAGAGTGATGGGAGCTGCAAGTTTCATCCCGCCCTCAATTCAATTTTGTGTGCTTTAACTTTGGGTTACTAAAACCAACCACTCATCCAATCATGGTTGATTCCCGTATCATAAACCTCGAGAGGAATAATAGAAAGATGCCATAAATGATTGATTCTAATTACAAAATATTTAGCAGGCTAGTCGTCTCCTACATTACAATTAGGTTCTCAAAAAGATGAATATTGACATTGAGCAGTAAGCGAAAGTCTCAACCGCTAATTATTACCTATATGAAGGTTGTAGTATTACTGGCTGCGAGTGGCATTTCCCAGTATGTGATGGCCGCAGGTGGTGTAATTGTAGACTTGCGAAAAACCTATTCCGGTAACATTGGCTATGTTTCTGTCGGCGCAAGTTTCCACGATACACCTAACAGTATTGATTCATGTTCATTTGTTTCTCCAATGTCCTCGACAGTGACATTGAACATTCCTGTCGGCGCTACAATTTTGGACGCTTATCTTAATTATGCAGGTTCTGGAGACATAGGACCAAACTACCACATCTCAGAAATAGATTTATCAAATCAAACATCCCTAACCCTAAATGGCGTTTCGATTCCAACGAGTGCCGGATTTAACGACACCGACTTTCCTAACCTCACTGCAATCGGTAGCGACGTTGTAGATTTCTTCAGTGCCCGTCGGGTTAGCGGTCATCCTAGACCGTTATTGATACCCTTGTACAAATCAGACCGCATAGGTGAGCTTGCAAACTTTTCTTTCCACAACCTAGGTGTAAGCTCGTCAATATCTCTTGCAGGATGAACGCCGACTCTATCATCCCGTGCTTTTGTAAAACCCGCATAGGCGGTATAGCCATCAGAGATCAGCGTACCGTTAAAATGCAATGCCAGTACCTTCTCTATATGCGCTTTCGCTCGGGTATTGGCAAACGTAAATACAATTTCATCTTGATCACCTAGCACCGGCCAGAACCAACCCGTTTTCATTTTCCCTTTACCAGAACGACCTGATTTTACCGGCGTCTCATCCATTGCTAGGGTTTTACTTTCCAAGACAGGGCGAAGTTGAGATGCAACAATAGGACGTAGTAATTCGATGCTGAGCTTACCCAAATTAGTCAAGGTTGTGCGACTTAAGGTGATACCCGCATGGGCTAAACGCTGATGTTGCCGGTAAAGCGGCAAATGGTACATAAACTTATCAACCAGCATGCCGACAAGGAAGCTGACATCCGCCACTGATCGATCAAAGACACCAGCAGGAACAGAAGCTGTGATGATCTCAAGACTGCCCTTACGTTTAACCACTGGCTGATCGTAGCGAAGTACCACGAGGCTAGCAGGCCGTTGCGCCAGACGATGCAAGCTTTTCATACCGATGATTTCAAATTGATCAGCCTCTGGACCCGTAAGCACTGGTGATTCGACCTCGATGACTTCAACTGGCACGCTGTCATCAAACCGGAGTCCACGATCGGTTACGCAATCACCCCGCGACGGGAATGTGCTGGACGATTCATGGTGCTGCCTCTTCATTAAGATGAGGTAACTGTATGGGATTGTTTGTGGGGAGAGAAGTACGGGCTAGGATGACCGCTTACCCCGTCGGGACGTTTCAAGTATTGTTGCGGGTGCTGGTGCTTATACTCTGGCTGGAATGGCCGCACAAAATAGACCGACGACTGCAGACGACAGGTACCTGTTTGTTTGACTACAATCCTAATCTCGGTGTTTGCGGAGCACCCGTCGTAGGACCACCTTGTTATGACCCCGCTATTGTAAAATGGCGTATACAAATCAGTGAGACCTTCCCTGTGGGCGGGAACTTAGAGTAAGAATACAGAGTGATTATTCAGTAACAAGTATCTGTCTGATACTATTTCGACCGAGAGCTAACCGTATCTTATTGATATGACAACATGCTCTAACATTGAATTTCAACTATCGTCCATCATACCCATAATGCTTTTAGCGGTGTACTGATCAAATTTAAATCGATACTTCAAGAACACACCTTCTTCAGTATATTCGCTTGCACTAAAATCATCATCCGTGAAACCTGAAAAGTTATATCCCAAAGATACCCAAACATTGCGAGTCATGTTGTATCCAAAAGATACTCCGTAAGAGTAGTCAGAAATGTCTGCATTATGGGAATTATAGAGACTGCCCTGGAAACCGATATCCCACCTTGAATTCATATCGTGGCGTACTTCCATTCCGTACAAATCCGTAAATCCTCTGTATTCATCACTCTCAAAATTATCAATAACGTACTTAAATCCATACTGCAGTGCAATTTGTGTTCTATTACTCCACATATAATTTGCATTCAAATTATTAACAATTTTCTGAGTCTGAATATCACTCGCAGCACTCTGAGATGAAGCATGCCGAAGATCTAATCTGTTGAATAAGGTCCAACGGCTATCCTCAGGTCGATATGAATAACCTACTTGAATGTCAGTGGAAAAAGTTTCGTTAAGGTCCGATCTAATTCTTTGAATATTCACTTTAGCCAACAATTGCCGTCCATCTTTGAGATTGTGAATCACATCACTCACAAGATTTATCTTATCCTCAGAGTCAGCGGTTCGATACTCCAATCGAGTCGCCCAGTCCCAAGCTTCTTGTTGGAACTTAGACCCAAAAGTAAGTGAGGTAAAATCATTGTCATCTGGACTTGAGAATACCGTTGTCACCCTTAGTGCTGGAGGTGCTTTCTTTTCACTCTTCATTGTTTGAGATCGATCAATACCAAAATCAAAACTCCAATTTTCATTTAATTCGAATCGTTGCTTCAGACCAGCTACCGCTGCCAATTGTTCAGCTCCTTCATCAAATGATTGTTCAATATTCGTGATAAGTTCGCCGCCGTCCCAAAGTGACGCATTTAGTCCAATCCGTGTTTTCTGTGCATCTTCTGTATCACCCCAGGTAAATTCTTGCTCTGCCTTTAAGGTAATTTCATTATTGAGTTTGTAATCTAAACCCACCCTTAGTCTTTTGGGAAAGTTTGCCGCCTCACCTTTACCACCGATGGGAGCATCTGCATTTACATTTAGTGTCAGCTTATCATCCAACATTCGATAGCTACCGCCAAGCAAGATCTGATTTGAAACTTGATCTTCACTTCCAGTTTCACTCATGACCGTCCTTATGCCTGTATTCACAGTATATTTATCACCCAGCATTCGAACAGTAGAACTAACAACATCTTGATTTGTACCTGCGCCTAAATTAGCTTCTCTGTATGCTTCTCCAACAGCCTCGATATTTTCGTTAATCTGGTATTTGGCCTCGACACCGATTTTTCGAGTTCCGGCTTCAGAAGAATTTTGCTGACCCAATCCAAAGTCACCTTCTTGTTCCCGGACATAGGCAATCGTCTCTAAATTTGCTGACCTGTGTATTGCTTCTACAATGTACGCAGATCCTTCTGTATCCAAATCTCCAATTGTTGAACGAGTCGCAGCGACTTCCGCTCTTATCTCCGTCGCATCGCTTATTTTGTAATTGAAGTCCATACCCAAGAGTGCGGTTTCACGACGACTTACTCCCTCTTTAATCACAGTCACACCAACTTCGGTATCTTTGTTGGGTTTATAAGCAATTCTGCCTCCGGCATTGAGTTGCTTGCCTCCCGTACCACCGGTCTCAAAATCAACTACGATAAAGATTGGATTGAAAGCATTATCCTGAGAAAATATCGGTGATTTGAAAAATATCGTTCCTGCATCGTAGTCAATATTGTAATCAATATGTCGAGTCAAACTGACTTCATTGATGATGTCCTGAGTATGGAATCGATCACGGGTTTCTATTACAATTCTTTCACTATTAATGACAATCTCTTTTGCAGACAAACGATAAAGCCCCGATGTACCATCACCTCGTATTTCATCTTTTACAAAGGCCTGATCAGTTTCACTGACAAATGCGTTAAGTTCAAATTTCTCACCCGTGTACTCCGTTTTGAACCCTGTCAAGCTTCTCGAGTAGTTTGACAATTCGGTGAATCCCAACCCCGTATTGAAATCACCAAACATGGCATAAAATTGATCACGTTCTATTTTCAGAAAGAGTTTCTCGCTACTAGCGGCATCATATTGAGTATTCGATTGATCGCCATACAAAGTGTAATAAGAATTTGGATCAACACTCTGATTTAATGAACCTTTGACATCCTTAGCCGTGTCATAGGCCATCGTTAATACATATTCACCTTTAACTTGACCTTTTGCATAGAAAGCAATTCTGCCTTCTGTATCCCTCTCATCCTTGATGCTCGAATCAGCAGCATTTTCAAGATTACCCGACAAAGTCTTAAAGGCGAGTGATCCTTCAGCTAAGCCAACCATAATCCAATCGCGCTTCTCGGCTTCAACAAAAACCTCAATATCTTGTTCTCGATCATCAAATTTTAATGTAGCCTGAAAAAGACCACTGTGGCTCACCGGATTAAATTTCAATACGCCGTCACGATCTATATCGATATAATCCGCATCTGCAATTTCTGAAAAATCGCTCAGCGAAAAATTACGATCGAAACGGCGCAACTCTTCACTTTCCAATATGACACGAGTCGCGACGCTTAATGGCTCACCTTGTTTGTCAGTTAAGCGTAACTTAACGCGTACAGGTGTCAGACCATCAGCGATATTACCTTCATCAGAAACCACTTCTATTTTAAACAGTTCACCAACCCGAACAATGATAGCGGTCTCTGTATATCTCGGATTATTAAAACCATCAAGTCCTTCAAGTACCAATTTATGTTCACCCGGCGCTCCGAAATCTACCCCGATATAGCTGTATATAGTCTTACCGGTTTTATCATCGTCCAACTTAAATCCAATTCGATCAGAACCTACCTCAGTACCATCTAAAGTCAACCTCGGCTTCAGTCTACTATCCAGATCCAGTCGAACAGCCATAATGGCTCGCGATAACCTTTGGCCATCTACCACGTTGATTAGGCCTTGAACATTAGGATCCCGCGCTACACTATCGCTATCTTCAGCCACTTCAACTAGATCCCATGAGCCTAAAGCAGTTGTTTCGACCGAGGTACTCAAAACCTCAAAGCCACTGACAAGTTGATTAAGAGGCAATTTATTTGAGCCGGTTCTTCCTTTCGGCGTTCCGAGAGATTTGAATCCTAATCTCACAATACTCTCACCATTTAGTAATTTAGCATCCACCACCTGTCGCTCAGGAATCTTTTTCGGGGCTTTTTTTAGCAAGAATTCTACCCGCCTATTTTGTTGTCGGCCAAAGGATGATTCATTCGAGCTAATCGGATAACGATCTCCTGCACCGACGACGGTAATCGGTGCCGTCATGCGAGAAGAAAGATAATTAGCGACCGCCAAAGCCCGGGCTTTTGACAAAACGGTGTTGTCCGCGAATAAATGTCTATTTCTTGGTGAGATCGGAACATTGTCTGTATGGCCCACTACCATGATTGATTCCCACTCTTTTGTCGCCCATGTCTCGACAAGGTTATCTAGATCAATAAGATCTTGGAAAGACAGTTCAGTGCTTCGAGTTCTAAATCGTGGACGTAGAACAACTAGTTGATTTTCTTGTGCTGACGCTTCTAATATTGCAGTTGCGACAACAGGTTCAATTCTAAATCTCAGATCTCGATCAAGTTCAATCGTATCTAGATTCCAGACTGTACCGATGATCGATTTTGAATGAGCAATCGTTTTACCATCAAGCACTTCTGAACCGGGTACAATCCTCCAACCCTTTGGTACGTTATAAATCATCTTTACATCAGAAACTGCAACTTGCCCATGGTTGGTAGCAGCGACCGAGACCCATATTCCCTCATCATCAACTTTGAGGGTCTGCTTTAATCCAATCTTAGATTCAGGTGCTGGCTTTTCTTGAACGGCAAAGTCAGCTCGCCAAAGGGTTCCACCTTGTAAATCAACGAATTGAGATGAAGGTGTACCTGCAAATCGAGAATTTTTATTGCAAGGGCTCACTTCATAGCGCTCATCCAAAGAATCTACGTCTAATTGAACAATATGCGTCCCTGGTTCTAAGCCTTCAACATGCCACAATCCTCTATCATCCGTAATGACAAAACTACCATCTTCAAGAAATAAACGGACGCCAGACAAACCTACGGTTTCAGAGTCTTCCTCATTACACTGCTGAAGAAATACTTTTCCGATTAAAGTTGCCTTATCGTTAAAAAGCTCGTTAGTGACAACGATTCGCGCTGATGCTTCATTGCTATTCGCAACCAGATCTCCAATCACTCTAGCAATATTAATAGCCGGTCCTATGGGTGAGCCACTTGTAATCTCAACAACATAGGCAAGGTTGATAATATCTGTTTCGACGGGTGGCAAATCAATAATCATAGTTCGACCATCAGGACCAATATCTGGATTTCCTAATTTTTCACCATTAATCGTAAGCGAGTCCTTTTGGTAACGAAATCCGGGCGGCAAGGTATCAAGAACTTGAGCATCACGAACGCTCGAAACTTCGTTATTTTCTACAGACAATTGATAACGAACAAAATCTCCGATTGCAGCAAATTGCTTGCTTACTTGCTTGCTAATAAAAAGGTCGCCTTCTTGTTCATCCAAGGGCACATCAATGTGGAGTGCAGGCCCAACAGGCACTTCAAAGTCGTCAAGATATGAACCTTCTCTTATAGAATAAGGCGCTCCGGGTAGATTTTGTATTTGATTGATACTGACGGTTGAAGGAAATATAAACTCCTCCGGTACATTCGAAATTTCGAGCCGGTAAAATCCCGTTCCTACAAAAGGGAAACGGTAACCACCATCTGGAAAATCATATTCCAAACCATTAGCATCTGTCGCCCCACCTCCCGTGATCAGTGTACTAGGGTAAGCAGCAAAGAATGGGCCATCGCCAAATACTTCAGCTGGGGCACCTGTCGACTTATCAATCAAGGTAACCGTTACACCATCAATTCTTCGACCATCTTTTGTGCTAAACAGTATTCCAAAGGGGTCAACTAACACTCTAGAGTTTGAAGTATCGGTACGATCAAAAGCATCAGTATAAACCGTCTGGATGGATTCAGCTTGAACCACGCCCAGCATACAAGATCCAACAATACTTTCGCCTTCAGCTGTTTGGATATAACCAATAAAAACACCCGTATCTGGACCTGTCTCGAGGATTTCCAACCATTCCTTATCGTTACTAGCCGGGACATTTAGAAAGATGGTAATTTTTTCTCTGATTAAAGGATCAACATTCTGATCTTTGTCCGTTACCCTAACAAATATCGGTTGTCCTGCTTTAAATACATCCGTCTCAACAAGGTTTACAACACCGGGGACAGGTACTGAAATATCTTGTAACTCAGAAACCTGTCGAGTTTGACCACCAACACAGGTGGTTTCTCCAACATCGAATGGGGTACCGATTCGTGAATTAGCGCTATATTGTAAAAATTCGATCTCTGAGGGCGTCACAGCTTCTGGCGCATTACGTTCTACACGACTTAAGGGCACATCGATTCGGGGTAAAGCACCTTGACCAGTATGAAATTCAGCACCTCTCGACGCTGCATTCAGAACAAATGTTCGCTCACCATCGAGCGCTTGTAATTCTACATCAGATTTTTCTGAAAACTCCCAGCCTTGATTCGTAAATAAAGTGATTTGGTAGTTACCATCAGGGATTGAAGGATAACGATACTCTCCTGCAGCAGCGACATAAATAATACCAGCAGTATCCCTCACAGTTTCACCGGTTAAAAAACTTGCTGGATAAACACCAAAAGATGGGCCATCTCCTTGAACTTGAGCAGGTAACCCGTTATCCACATTGAAAAGCGTGATCACTAGATCATTTATTGGCTCTCCAGTTTCATCATCAAAAAAGATACCCGATCTCGCTATTCGAGCATTGCTTGTAACCACATCGTCTTGATCGTTGGGGTTTGTGTAAACCGTTGTGACCTCACTTAAGGGAGAGACAGTTAGAATACAATCGTTAACTTGACTATTCTGTGCTGTTGAAAATATATAACCAACAAAAAAACCAGTATCCAAACCAGATTCAGTGAGTTGTATAATCTCAGAATCCCCACCAGGCACACTGACTGTCACCTCAACCACTTCCGCAATATCGATAAGCTGATTGCTGCCCTCATCACCCACAGCAACTATTATTGGATCACCGATAGCGTAGCGTTCGGTCAAATCAACAGAAATTACTCCCGATATCTCGCCTGGCTGATAGCTTGTCTGAAGGAATGTTGCGCTATTCAAACCAATGTTGGATACATTTGCTGACGTACAAGAAACTGCTGCAATATCCACTGATTGCCCTGTGGCAACTGAAGTCATAAAGTCTATGAAAACGGAGACAGGTGGAGCAAGTCCGATAATTATGAGCAAAAGGGTACTTTCTGTGGTCAATCCACCTTTGTCAGTAACGACAATGGTGACAGTCACATCCACAAATTCACTGAATGCCACGCCTTCAGACAAGAATAGTACATCCCCTTTTATAGTGAACCTTTCATCATCCACTACCACGTAGGTGGCGGTATCTACAAAGTCAATGTCGCTCACACTGAGCTGACCTATTTCTACACCGGGGACATCAAGAGGAATCAATCTACGATCTATTATTAAATCGAAAGGAGCTTCATTTACATCTCTTACTTCAATTTCTATTGCCTTTTGAAAACTATTGCCGTCATCGTCAACGGCACCAATCGTGAGACTGATGCTTTGTTCTTCTTCAAAATTGATAAACTCGCCATCTGCCAATTTGAGTGAATCGCCGACAATCTCAAATCGGATGTCATCCAGAACACTTAAAGCATGACCCTGTTCCTGATCTTCATCAGTTACCGTCAGACGACCGAGTATTTGACCCACATTATTTTCAATGATTAGGCCACCCTCACAACCCGGTTCTACCTGGCAATTGAGGATAATGTCCGTAGGATTTTCTTCTCCTTCCCCTCCTGCGAGAGTCCTGATTACAAAATCAACCGAGGTATTGATACTGTTATTTAGACCTGCATAGGTTAATTGTGCGGGGCTGGATATAACGGTGCCATTAGGAGGGACTGCGGCTTGAACATTTACAGCCACAAAAAAAGTCATGGAGGCTAGTGCCACCATGACTTTGATTGTAGGAAAAGAGATTTTAAGGGCAGCCGTTTCGATCAATTGACCCAAACAAGTTATCCATCCATTTAAACGGATATTGCCCTTTCTACCTCTATTAGCCATTTAGTCATTATCGTCCTATTTTAGCTATCAACAATTATTTGATAAGTGATAAAGACTGTCTGTGATGTTCCGACGGTACCACTACCTTCTGTACCAGCAGTTCGAAGTCCATTGTCGTCTATTAGCAAACCACCATCATCAGCACCAGAGTCCATAGGAAAGACGGGGGCAGCACCCTCATCACTTACGGCTATTGCATTAAGTCTAGTCGAACCTGTTACATAAGAAGAGAAATCTGTTGGTAGCCCATCTGTCACCAACGCTACTGCGATTGGCGCTGTACTTGTAGTGACAACAAGTAAGTACTCTAAAGTTTCACCTGGTGCAGCTTCGACCCCAGCATCATAGTAGGTTTGCGCACCACCACCGCTTCCATTGTCATGACTTGTCGTGACAGCACCAAGACACCCAGGTGTACCACAGGGAGCTGATATTTCACGTACGTATTTCTTAATCGAGATAGCGACAATATTAATATCGACATCATAAGTAAATACAAGGCTAGCAGGTGCTGTGCTAGTTACCGTTGTTCTTAGATCCAATCTGTTGGTCGCACCACCACCGGCAGCACCAATATCGGTGATATCAACATCAAAAGTTTTATACTCATAAATGGGATCTCCAACTGCAACAGCACTAGCGAGGTTACCCGATAAAGTAATCGTCGATGTCCCAGTCGCATTATCCACTACGGACAATATCGTATAAATGGCTCCGCCAATAACGACCGTGTCTGTTGCTTCTAGTCCATTGACAACTGTAGTACCCGTACCATCAGCAGGTACTGTTATCACCGGCTGTCCAGATGCCGCAACAGAAATAGCTGCTGTTGCCCCTAAAATAAAAGAAGGGATAGATGTTGTTGGTGCCACTGAACCCACGACATCATTCACACTCTCGTAAACAGAAGCAATGGTATATGTATCTGGACCATTTGCATTTGATTGAATGTTGTAGGTTGCCGCATAAACCTGATTATCAGCTTGATTAACGCTCGCGTTTGGAGCTGCGAAAGTGGCTGCAATGCTGACCGTTGCCTGCACAAGTTCAATCGTAACGGTTACGGAAGAACTTACACCGGTTGCGTTACCGGTATAGGTCAACAACGCTGAGTTAATCAACTGTGTGTTTGCCGGTGTGACAGCGTACGCTGACCCCGCCACAACCCACAGGCTGATCGTCAGGCCTAGCGATATTAGTTTTTTAGTTAAGCTCATTATTTTGTCCTCTGTAAGCTGTCTAATTTAATTAACTGTTAATCTGTAAAGTACGACTGAAACCTTATTTATCGCGATGGTGCCGCCAACTGCGCCCACTTCATTACCGCCTACTCCTGCATAGACAGTGATGGTAGATCCCGCTAAGCCGCCAATATCTAGTGCTGTCGCCAATGTATCGTCTAAATTGCTGGTCGAGCCACCTACGTTAGTGACTACACACTCGTTAGACACAACGCAAGCCGTATCAGTAATGTCTTCAGTATGAAAGACCTGGATGCCAAAAGTTGGAGAAGGAACATAGGTTGTAAATGCAATTGACGGATCAGTAGCAACAACACCCTGAATGGCACCTCCGTTATTAATCATTAACAGTGCATATTCCAATACCTCACCAGGCGCAGCAGTTATACCCGCTCTGTAGTAAGTAGCTCCATTAAATTGCAATACATCGAAAGGACTTGCATCTGTACCCGTCTGAGCAACGTCATTTACATTCCGAACATACTTGACGACGGAGAGATCTGCAGCGAGAACAACTATTGCTGTTGTCACTGTAGCAGATGGCGTACCGCCAACATCCGGCTCGGCAGTAACATCGATATCTGTTGTTCCGTCTGCCGGAGGTGCAATAATGGTCCCCATTGTCAATGCAACGGTCACATCTGTTCGTTCAAAAATACTTTGACCGAATGTTAAACTTGCACCTGCTCCATCACAATTATCGAAATTGATGACCGAGAAATCAGTACCCAGTACACCTGAAAGGTTAGTCACATTCCCGCCGCCTAGATCATTAACTGTCGTGACCGTACAAACCGGGCCACCATCGAATACAATCGTGTCACCGCCGCCGAAGCCGTTCACTGCACCGTCTGACGCATCATCATTGGGTACGACGAGTTGACAAATACCAGCATCTGCAACTAGACAATCACCCGGTCCAGTGCCTCCGCCGCCCCCATTGGTAATGACAAATCCTGCTCCAACGGTTGTTGCACCTAAAATACCGACATCAGTAGGATTAGTTATAGTTGTTGCGCCAATGTTGATCACTGAGCTCTCTGTAACATTCAGCAGGTAATCATCTGGGCCGTTAGCATTTGATGTAATGGTAAATATGAGGCTGACTGCTTCTGTTTCTGAAACAGTAGAAAGGTTAGTCGGAATTGAAGTAGAAAAGGTGATGGTAGGTGTTGCCTTGATCAATTCAATAGTGATTATTACCTGAGCCGTAACAGCCGTCTGAGGTGTACCACCCGCATTATCAAAATTCACCGTTACCGTGTTCTGAAGTTGTGTATTCGACGCAGTACCAGCCGCCAATACCTGACTGCCACAAAGTAGCAGTATTGTTGCCAAACTTGCTTTGACAACCGTCCAAGCTCTTGTACTTCTTAATGTCACCATTTTGTGCCCCACACTTAACTAACGCTAATATTCAAATTTACTTTCTAGTAATACTTATTCAATATGCTTTACAATCAATAAACGTGCCAAGTTAACTCGACACTTAAAAAACCCTACTGAACCGTGACTTCAAAACTCACTTCACCCGCAATACCAGGCTCTACCTGATCTATCAACCACCGAATATTGGTATAGCGGTCTGCTGATGCCTTTCTTGTGTCTTTACCACCACCAAAGACCGCAACCTCGTAAGTTACCTCATCCTTAGGGTTATAGTTTTCACCACCATCAGCGGAAAAAACAATAGTCGTACCTACGCCAGAAGCAGAATCTATGACATAAACTGTCAACTCAGGAATGGGATTTTCAATTCTGATCTCAGTTGCCGGCTCATCACCAACATTAATATACTTGACTGTATATCGTAATTTTTCACCTGGTAAAACGTCGGAGGCTTCGACCCAACGCGTCACATTCTGACCTTCTTCTACCAGAACCATTTCTTTTGCGACCGACATATCAAGCTGAATATTGGGGTCTGCTACTGCCATCACTGGCGCGACTAGTGCTAAAAATACTAATTCAAGAAACATAATCTTTTTCACTCTTTCTTTTGAAATACGAGTAATCACTGCAATTGTGCTATCTCTGCCTATGCCCACTAAACACCTGTTCTTCCACAGGGAATTGGGTTGTTTTATTTTCTCTAAACCATTCATTCTTTCCGCCTCGAATACACCTAATACGCTGCTTTTTTGGCCATCAACGGTCGATATTAGCCAATTAACCTAGTACTCTCAAGCAAAAAATTCAATCAAAATAGTTAGTTAAGGCAACAATCAAATAATTTGATTGAAGTAACACTTCTAAACTACTCATATATAATTGATCTACGGACGGGAGTATAAGCTATGCAATCCCTTCATTTGTATGAAGTTGTAAGCAACAGATAAGTGGTCTTTTACAATAGATGAAAGGCTACCGTCTCTGGAAGACCCACTTAACGTTGACCAAAAAACCCTTAGGATTTGACATACCTTATTGAAATGAAAGGATTTTTCAAATACTAGTAACATAGTCACTTCTACAACCTACTTCCGCCATTTCTGCTCGATAGTACGATCATTATAACCAACTGGATTAGTATTTTTAAGATCTTTTTCCTTCAATTTAGTACAAAATATCGGACGACAGGCAGTATGTTTATTCAAATTGATAATAACCGACACTTTACTTAGAGACGTCGTTCGCAATAAAAGTTAAAGGACTCTCGTTTTGGCGTAGTTGTTTTGACGTAGTTGTTTTGGCGTAGTTTAGATATCTAAGTCCGTAATGGAAACAATAGAGCAGCTATCTAATTCAGAGTCGAACACGATGGTCACTTCATGCCGCTCTAACTGCGTCCTTATCTGCAACACCTTTTGGTCTAAACTAGCTTCAAAGAGTCCATAGTCTGTGCCCTCTCTTGAAATGACTTCCTCGATGACACCACGAAGCGATTCAGCTGATAGGGATTGCCATGGAATGACTAGACCACTCATTTGTTGACCCTTTGGGTTAAGACTAAAATTTGTATACCAACGGAACCCCTCGATATGATATAAAATCGAGCTAGCATCACTGAACTAAACATAATGAAGGGAGTGAACATTGTAATGGTTCAAGCACAACCAAATCTACTAATAGTAGAGGACGAGCCCATTACACGGTCTCAGTTGGCAGCACATTTTGAAAAAGAGGGATACAAAGTCTTCACAAAACAGAATGCTGATAATGTTGAAAAAATAATATCTGAGAAAGATATAAAACTTTGCCTGATAGATATTAATCTGCCAGGCAAAGACGGACTGACGCTGACCAGAGAACTTAGAACGCAATCTGACGTGGGTATTATCCTTGTCACAGGTAAAAATGAACAAATTGATCGAATTGTTGGGCTCGAAAGTGGCGCTGATGACTATGTGACCAAACCCTTTGATCTCAGGGAACTACTCTCCCGGGTAAAGAATTTACTACGCCGAGTGAAGCTCCAAGAGGAACAAAAAGAAAAGGGATTCAAAAGAACATTCGAAGGCTGGGCGCTGGATTTAAACAAAAGAGAACTATTAACACCTAACAATGAGCTTCAGCCTTTATCTGCAGGTGAGTTTCATTTACTTCTTGCACTTATTGAAAACTCGGGGCAAGTCATGACTCGGGACCAATTGATGAACAAAATTAGAAACCGTGAATGGTATCCAGATGATCGATACATAGATGTACTCGTCGGACAAATAAGAAGAAAATTTAGACAATATGCGCCAGGAGTGACATTTATCAGCACTATCCACGGAACAGGTTATTTGTTCGCCCCCACGGTTCAATAAGCCGTACTTAGGGAATCAACGCAATGATTTCTGTACAAGGTTTTGTAAACCTAAACATCATACATCAGAGTAAAGAAACATTAGTTTTCTCAGCCGTCCGTGCCGAAGACGAAACAAAAGTTACCTTAAAGTGTTTGCGTCCAGAGGTGGCTTCTCCTGAATACGCTGCTCGTTATAAACAAGAGTATGAATTGCTTAAATCTCTTGATTCTGAATACGTCATTAAACCAATTGAACTTATTGAACAAGACAATTGCCCCGTACTAATCTTTGAAAGGTTTGACTCACCATCCTTAGCAAAAGCGTTAAAAATAAAACGATTTAAAACAGTCGACATTCTCAATTTATGTCGTGAAATTTCATCTGCACTAGATTACTTACACAGTAACAATGTTATCCACAAACATTTGGCAACCGACAACATTCTTTATAACGAAGAAACAAAAAAAATAAAACTTATAGACTTTGAAATCGCAGGTTATATTGACGCCAGCAAAATTTCCGGGACCAACAATTCTCTCATGGGGACCCTCCACTATATTTCTCCAGAACAAACTGGTCGTACTAACAGAACTGTTGACTACCGAACAGATTTCTACTCTCTCGGCGCTCTATTCTACGAACTTCTGACTGGCAGCACACCTTTTGAAAGCAGAGACTCAATGCAACTGATTTACTATCAAATCGTCAGACAGCCCAAACCGCCCAATGAAATTGACCCCGCTATTCCCGCCGCCTTAAGTGATATCGCTCTTAAGCTACTTGAGAAATCCCCGGAAGATCGATATCAGAGTGCATATGCAATCAAACAGGACTTCACACTATGTATAGAGGCCTATCAAAACGCGAACCCACATGAATTACTAAAATATTTTTCCGTGGCTTTAGATGACATTCCAGAACAACTAAATATACCCGAAAAGCTTTTGGAACGAGAACACGAACTTGAAACGCTAAATAGAATACTTGGTTTGGTACGTCAAGGGAAGAATGAAAATGTCCTCTGTATTGGCGTTGCCGGTTCTGGCAAGTCTGCGCTAATTCATGAATTTCGGCGAACCCTACAGGATGACAGTACCTATTTTGCGCAGGGAAGACAGAACATTATCAACTCATCAGTACCTTACAACGGCTTATTATCTGTATTGCGAGATCTATGTAAGCAGCTAATTAGCCACGAAGACATAACATTATTAGGGCAAGAGTTGAGAACTAACCTTGACACAAATCTTGACCTACTTATTACCATGTTACCAGAGCTAACAAGTATCGTTGGCGACCAACAGTCAAAAAACAACAATGCTATCAACCCTCTCGAATCAAGAAACAGAGTTGCTCAGGGAATCGCTGAGTTTATTCGCACAATCACCGCCAACATTAAAATTGTAATTCTACACATCGAGAACTTGCAGTGGATTGACAATGCCTCCATAGAACTTCTTAGGCTCTTAGTATTTCACCATAAAATTCCCGGCCTAATGGTTATTGGGAGTTACCGACAAGGAGAGTTGCCAGAATCACATCCAACGCGGCAATCACTGAGAAGGCTTTTAAGCAATAGCACCAGACTAACAACCATTACTATGAAAAATCTTGAATCAGCTAGCATCGCCTCAATAATTTCAGAATCACTTTTCCGCTCTAAAGAAGAGGCGTATGGACTTGCAGATACCACCCATATAAAAACAGGTGGAAATCCATTAGCGGTTCGTGAATTTCTGACAGGGCTTTATATAAAAGGCATTATTTATTTTGACAAGTCCTATCGAGACTGGCATTGGGACAACGAACTTGCATCAAAAGAGCCCCCTACTAAGAACGTCGGGGAGCAATTGGCTAAAAATATAATACAACTCGACCCAGACATTAGCAATCTGTTACAAATCGCAGCATGCATTGGCGGCAAGGTTAGCTTAGATATTCTCAGAAGCATTACTCAAGATGAAAGAAAGACCCTTTCTGAACAATTATCTGCAGCTGTACGCTCCGGATACCTCACACAGATTCAAAATGTCGAACGTCAGGATCAGGATCAGGATCAGGATCAGGATCAGGATCAGGATCAGGATATAGAGTATGTTTTTTCGCATGAAGGGATACAACAAGCTGCCTATTCACTACTTTCAGCAGACAATAGAGTACTTATTCACTCTAGAATTGGGCACAGTTACTTGCGAAATTTTAAGGCAGATTCTGAGGACAATATTTTTGAAATGGTAAACCAGTTAAACAATAGCTTTGAAAATCTAATTTTTAAACGCGGTGAAGTAACAAAAAAAATAACAGACATCACTCAAAGTAGCAAAGCACTACCAATATACAATACTGGAGAGATAAAACTAAATCGTAATGAATTAGCCAAATTGAATCAGACTGCAGGAAAGAAAGCAAAACAGAGCGGTGCTTTTCATGCTTCCTTCAAATATCTTCGCACGGCAATCGCGCTTCAGGGTCAAGAAATTTGGGATCATCACGAGGCTAGCTTTGAGCTTCACCAAGAAGCAGCTGAAGTTGCACACTTATGTGGAGACAAAACACAACTGAATCTATTAGTTGTAGCACTGATAGAAAATGCTGCAAATAAATTCGATACAATGCGAGCCTATGAAACACAAATGAAAGCGTTAATCGCATTTGACGATTTGACCTCAGCTCAAGAGGTGGGTCACAAAGCATTAACGCTTCTCAACTGCCCAATAAGCACTGAACCTACACGATTCAGTAGAGCAATTTTACTCGTCAGGTTGCTCTATTTAACCACCTTGATGAACTTACCAAATCGTCCCCACAATGCCGTAATGGAAGATGAAGAGAAGAAGGCAACAATGAGAGTTCTAACAACCCTCTGCCAAGTGTCTTATCTTAAAGGTGATGAAAACGTGGCTGACTACATACTTAAGATGACAGAATTATCTCTAGAATATGGCACTGCACCTGAATCATCTTTCGCCTACCCACTTTTTGGCGCCGTCCTCATCACCTATTTCGGAACAATAGAGGCAGGCTACAGATTCGGCTTGCTAGCACTTAATAATCTAAACGAATCAAATAGAGCATTACATTGTAAAACCATTACAGCCGTTACCAATTTTATTAACATCTGGAAACACCCATATCGAGATTCTTTAGAACCGCTTGCCAAGGCCTACAAATTGGGAATGGAAAGTGGTGATATAGAATTTGCCTTAGTCGCTGCTATCACCAGTTCAGCAAATGCTTTTGTACTTGGAAATGATCTCAATGGCATAACCGCAAATCTCGAGATTTACAATCAACAAGCGCGGGAATTAAATCAAACACCCATGCTTAATATGGGCTCAGTTTATCAACAGGCCATTACCAACCTCATTGAGGCAAAGGAAGATCCTTGGATATTTGCAGGGCCAATATATGACGAAGATCAACAGAAAAAAATCAGAGAAGAAAGTGGAGACAAAAGTAGCGCAACAAACTTATATATACTAAAACTATTCTTAACAACGCTCTTTCACAAGAATGAATTGGCTCTCATTTATGCTCGAACCGCAAGAAAAGGTTTGATATCTGTCGCTTCAAGCACCGCTATCGCATTCTTCACACTGTATGAGAGCATCGCCCTGATCGCAAACTTGAATCACGTTGGCCTATTAGAAAAGTCAGGTATTCATATTAGAATCAGAATGAACCTGCGAAAGTTGCGAAAGTGGTCTCGCCATGCACCGCAAAACACATTGCATGCTTATCATCTAATTCAAGCTGAGCTTGCCCGCCACAACCGTGACAAAATCACTGCAATCGAAAATTATGAAAAAGCGATGCAATATGCGAATCAATACGGATTTATCAAAGAGCACGCTTTCTCTTGTGAATTAGCTGGTCGATTTTACGCCAGCGACAATAAAAGAGAATTAGCGCTGCATCATTTCCGTAAAGCTAGAGAAAGTTACATCAGATGGGGGGCAACAACAAAGGTTAAATCCCTAGACCGAGATTTTATTGAAATGGGTGGAGAACATTATCTTACCCGCGATAATGGTGGCCTATACATACCTTCTCCTCTAAATACAGAGTCCACAATCATTCAGGATAAAAGTCAAGCAAGCCATGTTCTTGATTTTGGTACAGTGCTAAAAGCAACCCAAGCACTCTCTGGTGAAATTATACTGAGTACGTTACTAGAGAAACTGATGGAAGATGCATTAGAGAATGCAGGCGGACATGCTGCCAGTTTGATTCTAAAGGAAGCCGATCACCTTTATCTCGAAATTAATAGCCGTTTTACCGGATCGATAACAGAACATTCGGTGCAGAAGTTATCGCTGCAAACCACGACAAACTTACCCATTTCCATAATCCAATATGTTGCACGCACTAAAGAGGATATCGTCCTAAATGACGCTTCGGTGGACGACATTTTCACTCAAGACAAGTATCTTCTCACGCACCACCCAAAGTCGATTCTCTGTGTGCCTATTTTGAGCAAAGCGCATTTGACTGGTGTACTCTATCTTGAAAATTTAAAAAGCACTCACACATTCTCTCAGGATAGAATTGCGTTATTGAAATTGTTAGCGTCTCAAGCAGCAATAGCAATTGAAAATGCAAAACTCTATCAACAACTTAAGGACTCTAGAAATAGATATCTGTCACTGTACGAAAATGCGGTTGAAGGGATATTTGAGATCGGACTGGATGGCAGCCTTATAACACTCAATCCTGCAGCAATGAAACTCGTCGGATACAATAGCCGTTCAGCTAAATCAAATCCAATTATGCTTAAGCCCGAAATATTTTTTGCTAATAGAGAACATCAATCTGAAATCATCGAGTTACTAACAAACAACGAGCCCGTTGTTGGTTTTGAAACTACTATTCGGCGTATGGACAAGAGAGAGATTTGGGTCATCTTGTCTGCGCATATCGTTCTAGACGAAGACGCTAATCCACTTCATGTAGAAGGTTCAATCATCGACATTACTGAACGAAAAATGCGCGAAGAAGCAGAACAAGAAAAAAAGCTCGCCATTGCTGCAACAGAGACCAAAAGTCGTTTTCTTGCCAATATGAGCCATGAAATTAGAACACCTATGAATGCCATAATCGGTTATACAAATCTTGCGCTCACCACCAATCTTACAAAGAAACAAAAACTCTACTTGAGTACAATACAAAGTTCCTCTAACCACCTGCTCAGCGTCGTTAATGACATATTGGATATTTCACGGGTCGAATCGGGAAACCTTGAGCTACAACAGATAGCCTTTCGCGTCACTGACATAATTGAAGACACAAGAAACCTTTTTAATTATGATGCTGAAAAGAAAAATATTGAATTCATATTACCTAGGGCTTCAGAACTACATGATGAGTATCTCATTGGTGATCCATCAAGAATAAGCCAAGTACTCATTAACCTTGTTAGTAACGCATTAAAATTCACAGAAAAGGGATCCATCACAATAGGCCTAGAATCAATGCCGCTACAATCAGGCAGTATCTGCTTGAACTTCAGTGTCAAAGATACGGGGATAGGTATCATTAATTCGAATATTGAACTCATCTTTGATTCATTCACACAAGGGGAAACCACAAACATCACTGAGGGAAGTGGCTTAGGCTTATCTATATCTAAACGACTGGTGGAAATGATGCAGGGGCATATTCATGCAGTGAGCGAGCCTGGCGTCGGAAGCAATTTCTATTTCTCCGTTGTTGTTGAACCATGGTTAGAAGAATCTACCCCTAAAGAAAAAATCATCATTTCAAGGCCTTTGCAAGCGTCAAACGGGCAAAAATTACTCATTGTCGAAGACAACGAAATTAACCTAAATCTCGCTGAAGAGGTTTTACACAATGCCGGCTATGACATTCACTGCGCCGTTAATGGTATTGAGGCGATAAAGATTTTAGAAAAAGAAGTCTTTTTCGCGGTGCTAATGGACCTGCGAATGCCGATAATGGACGGAATAGAGACAATAAAACATATAAGATCTCAGGCTGCACTAAAGCGCCTCCCGGTAATTGCCCTCTCTGCAGGCGTCCTTCAACATGAAGTTGATGAAGCCTTACAATGTGGTTTTGACCATTACATTAGCAAGCCAGTGGATTTTGACGGTTTACTCATGCTCCTAAATGAAATTGCTGGCATAAAAGACATTCCCAAGATTAATCTGAGGAGAGAAACCTACCGAACAAAGTACCAAATTCGCGGAATTGATTTTGACAAAGCATTGAGTAATCACGATCACGATAAAGTACTTTTTACAAAATTATCCAAAGAATTTATCAGGATTTATGAACATGCCGACAGGGAATTTTGTTCATTGTTAGCGATTGATTCTAACGGTGACCAAACTGATTCAGATCTAAGCGCAGAAAAAGAAAAGGCTGAACGACTAATGCACAATGTGGCGGGAGTTGCAGGAAACTTCGGAGGTTTAAACCTAATGGAAGCCGCACGTGGCTTAGAACACCAGTTAACGAAAAATATGAAACCAAGCAAACAAAACCTTGCATCTCTAAGCAGAGAACTAGAAAATTTCGTCCAAGCAATTAAAGATTACCACTTAGCCTCTGATACTGAAGAGACACCTCTGTCTTAAATATTTTTCACGGTTAGCTTGGGCAAGCTCACTGTATTGTCAAAATCATGTAATTTTCTATCCAATAAATGCGACGGTACAACATCAGTCATTGAACGAAATATCGATTCTAATCTTCCTGGGAATTCTTTATCCCAAGCATTTAACAGTGCCTTGATTTTTGGCCTCTCTAAATTCTCCTGTGACCCGCAAAGATTACAAGGAATTATCGGGAAATTCATGAGATCCGAATACCTTTGAATATCAGTTTCACGACAGTATGCCAAGGGTCGTATAACAATATTTCCCCCATCATCACTTAAAAGCTTGGGCGGCATCGTTTTTAACTTACCACCATGAAACATATTAAGGAAAAGCGTTTCAATGATATCATCTCGATGATGCCCGAGGGCTATCTTTGTGTATGCATTTTTTTTCGCATGGCTATAAAGGATGCCCCGCCGAAATCTGGAGCACCATCCACAGAATGTCTTCCCCTCAGGCACAAGCTCAGTGACAACGGAATAAGTATCTTCCTCAATAATTTCATAATCTATACCAATAGATTGGAAATAGTTTGGCAAGATCTGTTCAGGAAAACCAGGTTGTTTTTGATCAAGATTCACTGCAACAAGATCAAAATTTATAGGGGCATGTTTCTGTAAATTGATCAAGATGTTCAACATTGTTAAACTGTCTTTCCCTCCAGAGATACAAACCATGACCTTATCTCCATCTTCGATCATGGCGTAGTCTGCTATCGCCTTCCCTGTATCACGCCGAAGTCGCTTTTGGAGTTTCTTCTTTTGGACTTGAAGGTTTTCAATTTGTGGTTTTTCGATTTGAGGGTTTTGTTCCATCGGATAATTCAATCTAGAAAAGCGTTAGAAGAATGAGATACTATGAGGCTTAGTCTTATCTCGTCATTTAGTGGAGGTATATCCAATTATACCGCAAATTTTCTCATATTTGCTTTTCTTTGTACTACTTCTAGGAAGTGGGCTTGCTGCCTGTGATGTAAAATATAATGACGACGCGAATGCTACCGAGCCCACATCCTCCAGCGCTGTCATCCTTCAATACCATCATATAGCAGATAATACTCCGCCCATTACTAGTACTCCTATACATCTATTCAAGCAACATTTGGAATACTTATCGTCAAACGAATTTGTCGTCTGGCCCCTTGAGAAGCTCATTAAGAATTTGAACGATGAAAGCATGATCCCTGATAGGGTGATCAGCATTACTTTCGATGATGCCTACGAAAATATTTACACCAACGCTTGGCCGCTCCTTAAAGAAAAAGGTTATCCCTTTACACTGTTTATTGCGACGGATCTTATAGGAAAACGGGGGTATCTTAGTTGGAACCAGATTCGAGAAATGCACACCGCTGGCCTAAGCGTAGCCAACCACACAAAATCACATCCACATCTCATTCGCAAAATAGACAATGAAAATTTATCTAATTGGAAACGCCGAATTACTGAGGAGATAACAGGAGCCCAGGAGATCATAAATAACGAATTGCCTAATGCACTCGCGCTAAGATTTTTAGCATATCCCTACGGTGAATATAATAATGACACACTTACGCTCGTTAAATCCCTTGGATATACTGGTTTTGGCCAACAAAGCGGAGCCGCTGGGCACGAAACCAGCCTACTCATTTTACCTAGATTTCCGCTCTCAGGTGTCTATGCGAATTTTTCAAATTTTGTAACCAAAGTTCATACACTGGCTATGCCATTAATGACAAGCGAGCTACTAGATCCTGAATTGGAGCAGGATAATACCAAACCCACTTTGCGTTTATCTTTCACTCATCAACGCTATCGCTTGAATCAACTAGCCTGTTATGGCCCAAGCGAGAAAATGACCTTAAAGAAAGAAGCCCCTCTTGTTTTCCTCGCTCAGAGCATATCAGATCTCCCGATTGGCAGATCCCGTTACAATTGTACAATGCCAGTCAACGAACCAATCACAAATAATGGAAAAGCAATGACTCAGCGTTTCTACTGGTTCAGTCAGCTCTGGATTACTAAACAAGAGGATGGAAGTTGGTACCCAGAGCCCTAAAATTTGAACTCAGACAGGCTCCTAGGTAGCGCTTTAGATCACATTCCGCAAAGCTACGATGGGAGGTGTTTTAACTACCGATCTAGTAGCTAATACACCCAGAACACCCACTAGAACCATGCCCAACAAGGGGCCAATTATCCACAATTCTGGACTAGGCGAATAATTTAAATTGAATATTTCTTCCATCAAACCATAAACCGTCAACTCAGCGCCGAAAGTTGCTAGTATACCGGCAAATAATCCTAGCGCACAAAATTCAATCAGCAAACTGCCCAAGACCAAACGTTGGCTGGCACCAAGTGTTCGTAAAATCGCATGTTGTTTTAGCCTCTCATCCATACTCGCCTGTATGGCAGACAATAACACCAAGGCGCCCGAAATCAATATAAGAATGAGAATGAGTTCTATCGCCAAAGTAACTTGTGAAATTATGTTTTTAATCTGTTTAATGATGGCGTCGACTGCTATTACGGTCATCGTAGGATAATTTCTCAGCAACTCATTTAGAAATATTTTTTGATCCGGGCGAAGGTAAAAACTAGTCATAAAGGTTGATGGGAAATCCTTTAGTGCACCAGGCGATAACATCATATAGAAATTAGGTTGCATGCTATCCCAGTTAACCACTCTAATGCTACTGACCTTAGCCTTAAGATGTCGACCCTGTATTTCGAAAGTAAGGTCATCACCAATACTAATATTATTATTGAATGCAATGTCTTTCTCGATGGACACAAGCACCTCACCCTCATAGTTGGGCGCCCACCATTCTCCCGCAATAATTTTGTTATCTTCAGGTAATTCAGCTGCATAGCTCAAGTTACGCGTATCACCGGAAGGCGGCGCGTCGTTATGGCCTGTTTCAGAAGAAGGGTTTGAATTATCTTTGCCACGATTAATTTCAATCACACGTCCACGTATCATGGGAAATATTGGCTGGGAATCAACATCATTTTGATCGAGTAGTGCAGCAATTGGCTTAACATCTTCAGGTGAAATATTGATAGCAAAATGATTTGGAGCATGCTTGGGTATTTGCGTTTGCCAATCCTCGACCAAAGCTGTGCGAATAAGATAAAGAACCAACAATAGCATTATGGCGAGGCCAAATACCAAGATCTGCATTGTGTTTTCTTTCCCTCTCCTTTGCATCCCTGCCAATGCTAGGCGCCAGACACTGCCTGCTTGCATTCCGAGTGCTGCACCTGAACGTAACATCAAAAATGCAACAAGAGAGAGTGCGAGGAGCGCAATCGCGCCACCTGCAAATAACATCATGGTCAATTTTAAATCCCCGCTGTACCACCACATTAACCCCAGTACACCCACAGTACCAAAACTATACGCCAGTAGAGAATCGACGCCTCCTTCTCCGATATCTCTTCGAATAACTCTTATTGGTTCTATCCTCCGCAATTTGATTAGAGGGGGAGCTGCAAAGGCAAACAAACAGACAAATCCCGTGGTTAATCCGAGGATAATCGGGGCGATTCCGGCAGGGGGCAAATTTATTGGCAAATAGGAATCAAGAATATAAACGATCGCGAATTGCGCCATATAACCCAAAAGGCTACCAAGAAAAGTCGCGCAAAAGCCCAGAACAAGTAATACTGTCATGAACAAACCATCGATATCTGTGGGGCTTGCTCCCAATGTTTTTAATATCGCAATATGGTCGTAGTGACGTAAGGAATATCTTTGAGCGGACAAAGCAATCGCAACACCGGCAAGAATAACACCTAATAAACCACCCAATAATAGAAATCGCTCTGCTTTATCCAGCGCACTACCAATAGCCTCAGCACCTTCTTTTACACCAAATATTTTACTTCCATTAGGTAATTTTGGTTTGACCCACAATTCATATTGTTCAAGTGAATCCCTTGTACCAGAAAACAAATAACGATAGGTCAATCGACTACCGGGCTGGACAACTTCCGTAGCAGCAACATCCTTCAAATTCATCATTACTCTGGGGCCAGCACTATTAAATCCCCCACCTCGGTCAGGTTCTTTTATGAGTGCCTTTTTTACAACGAAACTCGCGACACCGACATCCAAAAACTCACCGGGTGTCAGATCAAGTGAGGGCAGTAGTCTGCTTTCAATCCAGACCTCACCTTCCGCCGGACCACTTTTTACGAGTTCTCCTCTTTCAAAGGCTCGATCAGAAATGATTAACTCTCCTCTAAGGGGATAATTATCATCAACTGCTTTTACCGAAGAAAACTGAGCCCGATCTTCAGAGAAAACCATAGACAAAAAGCTCAAGGTCTCTGCCCTCTGTAGTCCAAACTCTTCTGCTTTAAGCAATAAGGTATCATTTATAGGTTGATCAAATTCGATGACCCTATCAGCAGCTAGGAAAGTAGCTGATTCGTTGACTAAGGCTTGTTGTAACCTATCAACAAAAAGTGTGATCGTCGTGACTGTCGCAACAGCAATGACTAAGGATGCAAGTAACAGACTTAGCTCGCCAGAGCGCCAATCACGCCATAACAATTTCAGTGCAAGAGATATATTCACGCTAGCTTACCTGCAAACTTGTATGTCATTTATCGAATCACTTGATTCCTCAAGCATGCCCGAGGCAATGTATATTGATCTATCACATCTGGAAGCAAGTCGTTCATCATGGGTAACTAGAACCAATGTTGAACCAAACTCCTTGTTGAGATTGAATAAAAGATCGATGATAAGCGCGCCGGTTTTCGTATCTAGATTACCTGTCGGTTCATCTGCGAATAAGATTTCTGGCGATGAAGCAAAGGCTCTCGCGATCGCAACTCTTTGTTGTTCTCCTCCGGATAATTGTTTCGGATAGTGGCTCAGTCTATGGCCGAGACCGACTTTTACCATTAAGTCCTTCGCTTTTTCATGGACATCGGGATCTTTCTTCAACTCACCAGGCAACATCACATTTTCGAGTGCATTCAAGCTACCCAGAAGCTGAAAGTTCTGGAACACAAAACCAACCAACTCCCCTCTAACCTTCGCCCGCTGTTCTTCGTCCATATTGGTAATTTTGTTTCCTCCCAAAACGATTTCACCTCGAGTGGGTAAATCAAGGCCTGCTATCAAACTCAATAGCGTCGTTTTGCCAGAACCTGATGCACCAATAATTGCAACAGACTCAGACCGCTTGATTTCAAGGCTAATCCCTTTCAGAATGGTCAATTGTCCCTCAGACGTATCAACACTTTTGCACAGGTCTACTGTTTTGATCATTTCGAATGCCTTTTTGCTACATCAATTATCACATTCATTCATACCTAAGTTTATGGTAAGGATGATGTGTCTACTTCTTATCTCCATGAGCTGTCACGGAGAAACTCGTACCATCGTCGTATTTGGAGATAGCCTGAGTGCCGCCTATGGTATTCAGTCAGATCAGGGCTGGGTCACACTACTTAGCTCACGGCTTGAAACTGAATTTCCACAATATCATGTTATCAATGCCAGCGTCAGTGGTGAAACTACTGGCGGGGGTCTGATAAGGCTGCCCAAGACATTGGAAATTCACAAGCCAGATATACTCATTCTGGAGTTAGGGGGCAACGACGGTTTGAGAGGATATCCGATCAGTAAAATCGAAGGCAATCTAAATGCGATGATACGACTAGCACAATCGTCTAATACCAAAATACTGCTCATTGGGATGGTGTTACCGCCAAATTATGGCAGGAGATATACAAAAGCTTACGAAGCACTTTTCAAGAGACTCGCCTTCCACAATAAACTTGAGTTCCTACCTCAACTATTGGATGGGGTTACAAGCGCCAGGGCTCTATTTCAGCCAGATGGCATTCATCCAACAAAGGAAGCACAACCTCTCCTACTCGATAATATTTGGCCTCTGCTGAGCAACCTACTAGAGTAATCAGCGTCTAAATAAAAGTTAACTAACCTAGAACAAAAAATGTTGAAAAGGTTCAGATTTGGAAGACAGCAACAGTTCAGATTCTCTCCAAGAAGGCATCGCGCGATCTAACAATGCGTAGAATTTTTTATTGTGTCCAAAATGAATCAGATGACATAACTCATGCGTTATCACGAAATCAATCGCTGCTAAAGGTTTCTGGATCAAAAGTGTGTTTAGACATATTTCTCCATTTTGAGAACAACTCCCCCACCTTGACTTCATTTTGCGAACACGAAGTCCTGATGGCCGAATAAACACAGGGAAATCGGCAACACAAACTTCAATACGCTCCTCATAGATAGCCAAGGACGAGGACTTGTAAAATTTATCTAATTGTTTTGAAACCTTCTCTTCATCTAGATGATTCGAACACTGTATATTCAAAAATCCATCACAGACACTAACCTTGCCTTTCCCCTTCGACAATTTCAAGGGATAGGGTTTTCCAAGAAAATAATGAATCTCACGATCTTTGAACCCTGGTGGAATTTCTCTCGGTCGGCTTGCTACCTCAAGAACTGCTCGATGAATCCAATCAAGTCGGGATTCGAGAAAGCTTTCTATTTCAGACCACGGACATCGTAGCGGCACTCTCAGTTCAACAGGTTGACCATCGGAAAGAATGTGGATCGCGAGGGATTTTCGTTTTTGCCTGAGGATGTTCAGATCGACGATACGATCTATGTACTCAAGTTGACGTTGGCAAGAAGGTCTTTTCACAACCGTAGTATATCGTTTATTGCTGCGTTAGGCTTTATACATGAAAATTTTCAATGCTTTCAAATAATGCATTGTAGAAAACGAGAGACCTAATAAATGAGCGTCTCAGTGGCCAAGCTCAGAGTCCCTTCCATCTTATTTACAAAACTTATCTTTTGGGCATCGATTATTTCACTCTTATATTCTATAAAGTCGCTCTTAGTCTGCTGAACATGATCGGAAACAACGATCTGCAAGATTGATGTTTCGGGCTGATACCAAATATCTATGAATATTGGACAAGCCTTAACCTTATCCAATAGTTTAAGTCTTTCTATTTGACGATGCTCATCTTCATCCTCCAATCCCAGCGCCTCCCAGTCAGTTTTAAGAATTTGCAAATCAATTAACCGCCGAAGCTGAGTGACTACGGTATTATAAAGCTGATCCTTCTTCGATCGAAGCCAAGTTCTATTGGCAAACAGATCCATCACTTTGGCTATTAAATCCATGTCTCGATGTTTACACAGTTCAATTTTAGTAGAGAGACGCCAGGCCAGCGTGTTGCCAGGGTCAGAATATGATTTAGCAATCATTTCTTCAGATGTTCCCGCAACAACCTCTAGGATCGATATATCATCATCCTGAGGGCGACCCTCACCAAATGCTTTTATCCTATTAACTAGATCTCCAAAAAGATCATCGCCTTTCACCTTACCATCAAACATTAACTCAAATCGGGCTTCACCCAGCATTTCGCCACTAAAGTCACAACAATCTGTAACACCATCGCTGTATACGATAAGGCGTTCTCCATCCTTCAGATTAACCGTTATAACATCGCGTTTAAAACTCTTTTCACTAACAACACCGAGAGCCATGTGGTGAGATTTTAATGCCTTACGAATATAACCTTGATCATCAATCAATAAGATATCGGGTAGACCACCTAACCAACAGCTAATCTGGCTACCATCATTGTTCAGTTCAATCAGGTTAGCGGCACAAAACATATGGCTAGGTAAATAATTATAGAGAGTCGAATTAAGTTGTTCGGCCATATCACCAAGAGAGACTCCACGCTGTGCCAAAAATTTAAATTGTTGGCTGATAGGTAATGCACCTAGTGCCGCAGGCAGACCATGCCCAGTAAAATCTCCGAGCATAATAAATAAAGTGCCTCTACTTGTTCGTTCGGTAAAAATTACATCACCGCTAAATCCACCCATCGGCGACAGATATGACTTAACATTTTTACAGTCCAGATTTTGGGAAATGGCAGTATCGTATACATACTCTGCCAATTCATTCTCTTGCTTTAATAAAGCTTGAAATTGTTCTAGTTTGTTATTTTTATTATTTAGTTCCAGATTTAAATCTCGGATACGCTCATGGGCTTTTATTTTGCGGAAAGCAAAACTTCATTAACTGGCTTGGTCAGAAAGTCATCACCGCCACTTTCAATGCAACGAGAAAGAGATAGATCATCACTCAATGCAGTCAAAAATATTATGGGAACATGTTTCTTAGATTTGGACTTAATTAATTCAACGGTTTGGTAACCATCCATTCCCGGCATTACCACATCCATTAGAACGAGATCGGGAACTTGATCATCAAATTTTTTTATACCGTCTTCGCCATTGCTCGCTTCAATGACTTCATGACCATCTTCTTCGAGTAGATAGGATAACAATCCACGATTCGAGGCTTGATCATCGACAACCAATATTTTCATCTAAATAATCCAGTTAATCTTTGCAGAACTTAAATTCTGAACGCACATAAACGAAAACTAAGGCTAGATTGTCAAAGCCCAGATTATAGGCAAGTCAATTCCAAGTGCATCCTCACACTTTAAGAATAGCAGTGATCTGAAAACACGCAGGTAGGTTTAGCTGCCTTTTGAACCACCACCGCAAGGTGGTGATTGGGGGACAATTTGCTGCTTATTTTCCCATTCACTCATGGTGTATAAGTGCAAAGATAAGGCGTGAATCAGGTTTATTTCTTCTTTAAGAGTACTATTCACACGCCTATGGCGTGCTATTAGTTTTGTTCCACAAAAGTTATCGCTCACCAACAAAACCTTAAAATGACTCTCAGATTCCGGGGGTACATTGTGCTTGTTACTCTCATTTACGACTTCGAGGTGGTATATATCCAAGTCTGCGCGTAGTTTCTCTTCAATTAGATCCTGAATCATCATATCTTCCTAACCAATCTCTCACAAACTTGCGATACGAATTAACTATCCTAAACTAATGAACAGATCAGGTGAGTAAATTAAATGTCCTTTGCGGCGCTTAAGGCTCCTTTAAGTATAGTAGCCTGAAAGAGAGGATATTAAACTCAGGCTCTGTTATGGATCTATATCAACAACTCGAAAATATCCACCAGCAATGTCGGTCTCGTCGCTTTTCAGACAAAGAGACTATTGATGTCATGCGACTGTGCATTTACGCATTCTTAGACAAGTTTCCACCAACCAATGAGCGCTTACCGACCAAAAATCACGTCCTCACTTCTGTGGGACAGGATCTAAAATCTAGCCTTTCGAGTCGAGCGTAAATACGCCATCCCAATCTTCTGGAGGGGGTGACGAGATATAAAGGTCACATCTCTCAACATAAATTGAGCTTGGACCATCGTTTGGTTCTATGGACAAGGCAAGTTTAAATGCAGCCTTAGCAGCAACATAGTCTCTATCTTTGTAAAGTGCATGAGCTACTGTGTATTGCTTTACGAGATCGGCTTGTAATCCTTCGGTTTGCCCTTTTCGTTCAATAAGCTCAAAAACTTTGGTCGCTTCACTCTTACCCACGACCCTAATTGTATCTAGCTCTCGAACATCAATATGATCTTTCGCGGCTAAATACGTAGATTCTGAAATCATAAGATAAGAACGGAAAGCCTTGTTTGCTCCTTCAAGACGTGCAGCTAAATTTACCGCATCCCCCATCATGGTGTAATCCATACGCTGAGCAGAGCCCATATTTCCTACTACCATTTCACCGGTATTTAACCCCATTCGAACATTGATCGCAGGACGTCCTTCTTCAGCCCAGCGTTTCCGTAAAGGTACCAAGGCATTGTTCATATCAATAGCAGCGAAACAAGCAAGCTTAGCGTGATCCTCCTGAATGGCTGGAGCACCCCAGAAAGCAATAATGGCATCCCCCTCAAACTTGTCTACAGTACCTTCAAGCCCAATAATAATATTACACATTTCTGTCAAGTACTCGTTCAAAACATGAACCAATTCCGTTGGTGTCATGTTTTCTGAGAAAGTCGAAAAAGCTGCGATATCTGAGAAAAAAGCTGTCATGACTCTTTCCTCACCGCCAAGAGCAAGTTTATCTGGATCCTTAACAAGATCTGCCACAACGGTTGGCGACAATTACTGTCCAAATGCATCTTTGATCAGCGTTTTCTGACCCATTTCTGTAAGATAGTATTTTATATTAATGACTGCTATTGCTGTGAAGGATGCAAGCAGCACATAAATCATGGAGATAACTAAACCCATGGACACATAAGCCCAGATAACACCGCTGCAATAAAGAAAGACAATGCCAAAGCTGATGGCATTTCTGGGCAGAGGTTCGCTAAGTAATCGGGTCGCTAACAAACCGCCCATCATCACAAGCGCAAGAAAAATCTCAAGTCCCAAAGAAGCAGGTTTTAATGGCCCTCCTCGCAATATTGTAGCAATAGTGTTCGCTATGATTTCCACTCCAAATACATTACCAACTGGTGTTTCAAATTCATCGTGGGCTACCTCAGCCACTTCACCAATGAGTACAATTTTACCGTCAACAAGAAAAGCTAAATCTTCCAGTTCTTCCTCATCAACGAACAATATGTCTGAGGCAGTAATACCAACGACTTCATGTAGTCTTACCGTACCACCTTTACCATCCGTAGGTAGTAAAGGGAAATCAATATAAAGATCGTTAAACCGATCGAGTTTAACTTCAAGCGTATCACCAAGTTTGAGTATGTTATTTGTGATACTGACATTTTCAGTGCCCAAATAGCTGGCCGCAGCTTTAACTGCAAAAGGCCACTCTCCTACCGCCTCGTTAATTTCTGGATACATACGAAGGCGAACAATCTTTGCAGAAACTGCACTGTTTGAAGAAATATTCGAATAACCAGAAGAGGTTGAATCGGCAAATGCGGGAATCGCTTTATTCACTTTAACGAAATTATTTTGAATATCAAACTCAGCCTGCGAGACTAATTGGACATTTCCTGCTTCTTTAAAGGCGAGGGTCAAAGATGGATCTTCGCCATACGCGCTGTTGAAATCCAACAACATATCCACAGCAATCACAGAAGCACCCATGTACTTCAAGCGTTCTACTAATGTGCCTAGATCGACACGCCTAAGCGGAAACATATCATATTCTTCATAGAATGCTTCATCGGTATACACGATAACCACATCTTCAGAGGGGCTTGTTACCACTTCATTTGCATTATAGGTTCGAAGCAATTGTCTATAGGAGAGTGTTTCATCTTCTGCAAGAGAAAAAGCTTCATTTTTTTCTAGAAAAATCGCGAAGAGGAAAAATAGTACGATGGCGATAATGTCAATTCGTTGGTTTAGAATGCTCATTAGCTTTTCTCGATTTTATTATAAGTATTATTGGGTGTAGGCAATCCCACTCTTTTTCTTGGGTATCATAATAACAGTCACAACCAGTGTTGGTCAGTCGTATTTCAATTTCATTATGACTACTCAACAACAAAATGACAAAAAAACCCACTGCGATTGATATTAAATCACAATGGGGTTCTTTAGTCCGGCAAGAAATGATGCCGTTATGTCTTTACTACAACTCAAATTGAAAATTTAGTTAAAAATCTTCTTCTAAAGATGCTGTATACAGTCGAGCTTCGTTGGCTCTCAAATTACTAAGCTTCAATTCTTGGTACGCTTTTATCAAAAGTGGACGCATATCATTGTCATCAGGGTTCTCATCGAAATAAGTCCTGTAAACATCCAGGGCAGCAACATACATTCCTTTAGACTCGAAAACATCGCTTGCGAGGAAGGCATCGTCACCTGTCGCCGTGATATCTGAAAGAATTGCTTTTTCAGCCTTGTCATCAATCCATGTAAGAGTAGAGTCCTTCTTTGGAATGTAGATCGTGCCGTCGTTATCCATTACCTCAACCCTATAGCTATGCTGACCAGCTTTTAAGCCTTCAACAGTAAAGCGGATCATTTCAGCATTAGAGTTAGCTGCAATCGGGTGAGTTTCACCGCCAATAATCAAATTATAAGAGTATTCAGGACAGGCATTACGCCATACTAAATCAGGATAGCTTGCTGACAAGCTTACCTTGCGAATCGTTCTTACTTTACTATCACAGGCTTCCCCACCTGGCTTAGTGACGCTTCGACGTACCGTTGTATATCGTTGCGCCTTGGAGAACTTATTTGATAGTCCCTGAAAAATACTCGAAGACTCTTGTACAGGCTTCGACAAAGTACCACTAACGAGGGAAATATCAGCTTCTAATACTGCAATTTCACTATTTGCACCCAGGCTTTGAGCCATCCCTGTTTTTTGGTTGATTAACTTACCGCTGCCATCTGCACCCGTTTTAATTTGGTAACCTGAAAACAGATATTTTGTTCTTCGAACGGGTCTCCATTTTTTACCATTTCGACTATATTCTACCGCACCTTTCACCTGTACGAGCTTCGCGATAGGTGGCTCTCTTCCTTCTGCATTTTGGCTAAAGCCGATCATAACAAACGTCAATAGCACCACGATGCCCAAAATATTCAATTTCATCTACGTTCTCCTCAGAACAATTATACTGATAATACCTCAGTCACTTTAAGACTGATCATTTGACAACAGGGTTCAATCAAAACTATTGACCTTAATACGCCATCTTAGACGGAAAGGATTACTTAGGTGTAACCATTTGTCTGCTTGATTTGTCCTTTTGTCCACAAAAAGCATCTCCGACAAGGGGCTCAACCGTACAAATTCGTCATAATTAAATTGTTTAGATCCTTATTCAGCTAAAGCTATATAGTATTCCATTTGTGCATCGGCCACCTCAATTATATCCCCTGGTTCAAGCTTATATGATTTAAACCCTGTCGGCTCACCGTTAACCAGAGGTACTTTATCTTTGTCTTTACCACCGTCAACATGAATGATGAAATGGCCCTGAGGGCGCTTTGAAATAGCCGCAATTTGGATTCCTGCCTCTCCTATTGTGGTTAATCCTTCTTCAAGAGAGACCTTTGTACCGGTATTAGGTCCTGATACATATACTAAATAGCCACGTCCGGTATTATGACGCAATGACAGAGGGCTATTTGAAAGTTCACTTGTCTTTGATCGCAGTACGGTTTCATCACGAAATTTTTGAATAAGTGGGTTTTGCCTTTCCGCTGAGGACTTTTCTTTGACTGGAGGTTTTTTATTATCTGAGGGTTTTTTATTAGCTGAGAGCTCTCTATCCCTCGGTGCGGCCTCCTCAGATATGAGGAATCTTAGTTGATGCTCTCCTATTATTAACAAATCTTCATGCTTGAGGACTTGCTGTTTAACTGCCTGACCCAGTATATGGATGCCGTTCGTGCTATCCATATCCTGAATTAGAAATTTGTCTCCTACTTTCTGTATTCTGGCATGGTTTCCACTGACAGCAGGATCTTTTATGGAGATATCGCAATCAGATTTTCTACCAATTATTGTTACATCCTTAGTCACTATGTATTGATCGATGGGTTTGTCTTTTATGACAATTACTTTAACCAGCATTTACTATTTTTAACTCCATCAAAATTAAGGTTGTTCTGAATAACACCTATTCAAACCAATTTACAATCTTTTTAACAAAGCTTGGATCGCCTGAATTTAGTTTTACGACACGAGCCAATATGATCGAAATATTATCTTTACCACCAGAAGCATTTGCCACTTCCACCAAATGAGAAGCTACCTCAGTGAGGTTGCTATTTAACTCTCGTAAGGAAGCTTCAATATTATAATCATTAACTAGATCAGTCAGACCATCTGAACACATAAGATAAATATCGCCAACTTGTACCTCATATTCATGAACCTCTGCTTCAACGTCAGGCGCAATACCTACAGCTCTCGTCACCACGTTTTTCTTTTTTGACGTTCGTGCTTCCTCAGGTGTACACAAGCCTTTATCAATGAGTTCTTGGACAAAACTATGATCCTTTGTCAATTGTTCTAGCCTATGATTTCGGAACCGATACATTCTCGAATCACCTATGTGACCAACTGCAACCTTATCGTCATAAAACAGGCTAACAACAATAGTCGTGCCCATTCCGCGGCATTGTGCCTGAGTCTGGGAAACATGGAAAACAGCACTATTGGCTTTTTCAATTGCATGTTTAACCACTTGCACTTCCATTGAATCATCTGAATCCTGTCCAATTTCCTTCTCCAAAAGTGAGGTCCCATTTCTATAGGCTGTCAACTCGTTCACTAGTAGATGTACTGACATGGAACTCGCGACCTCCCCAGCATTGAGTCCTCCCATGCCATCAGCCAATACAGCTAAGCCTATAGATTCTTCACTGTGAATATAATCTTCATTGTGGTCTCTAACCCTTCCAACATCCGTTTGGTTGGTAAACTCGATAATTCCCTTAAGGTTCATCAATCGCCTCCGTAGCAGGTTGAATTCGTTCAAGACAAATTCTGAGATGAGAAGCAAATTTCTTTCCGCTTTGATATCGCTTTTCCGGCTTTTTACCCATGGCATTGTGAATCACTTTGCGCAAAGTTGACGGTATATCTGGATTAGCTTTCTTGATATCAATAGGGGGATCATTAACAATTGAGTACATCAAGGTAGCCATGGATTCAGCCTTAAAGGGAAGATCTCCAGAGCATAGTTGGTAAAGAACAACGCCCAGCGAAAATAGATCTGCTCGACCGTCGACACCTTTGCCCATACATTGCTCTGGGGACATATAATTGGGCGTACCCAATACGGTTCCCGTTCGAGTCTTACTCGAATCCAGTAATCTCGCAATGCCAAAATCTGCAATCTTTACTGCACCACTTACTGGGTCATACATTATATTTGAAGGTTTAATATCCCTATGTACAACCTTCTGTTTGTGAGCATAATCAAGTGCTTCCGCACAATCTATAACGATAGAAATAACAGTTTCAATTGGTAACAATTCTTCTTTCTTGATGTGGGCGTCAAGGTCACTACCTTTTAACAATTCCATTGCAATATAGGCAAGATCATTCTCTTCACCCGCATCATATATTGCCACAATATTCGCGTGATTTAGTCGGCCAGCTGATTCAGCTTCCTTAAAGAAACGCTCCTTAACTTCATTGAGCTCTTCTGCTTCAAATTCACTTCCAAGCGCCATAGTCTTAATGGCAACGTTTCGGTTAATCTTGGGGTCAGTCCCTAAATAGACAACACCCATAGCACCCTGACCCAACTCTTTCTCGACTTGATATCGACCTAAAGTAGGTTTTTCAACACTACCGTCTTCATTGATAAAAGAGCCTGCCAATAAACCTTGACCTGAGCTACCCATCAATAAGGCATCTTCCATCGACTCGCAACGCTTTATCCGTTTAATGACATCTCTGAAGTTACTTTCGCTTTCGGAAATAAACTCATAGGCTGCCTGGGCTTTGTTAAATTGTCTTTTGCGCTCGTAATCCAAGCCAAGATTATAGACAAGCTCAAAGGTTTCTTTTTCTTTAGGGCATCGACGAAACTTCTCAAATGAGGCATCTAACTGCCCCTGACCTTGATAAGCTAATCCTAACATTCGGTTACTTTCAGCAGAGTCGGCAGCAGATGAACGCTGGCCTTGTTCTGACAAAATATAAAGCCGCATGCTCGAAAACAACACACTGACAAACCCCCCTAACAAGGCATAAGTCATGGCTACCACCAAGCCTTGGTAAACATACAACCCGGTCACTAATCCAATGTAGATGGCAAATACTATTGATACACCGAGCAGGCGCAAGGATAAACTTTTGACCAAACTAGTCAGGAGCAAAAAAACAAATAAACAAAATGTAGCTAGGGATTCTATACTGATGCTAGCAGGCCTCAAGGGCGCACCATTGAGCAGGGTGTTCACCGTATCAGCGATAATCTCCACACCATAAACAGGTCCCATCGGGGTGTTAAACTTATCATGAGTAACTTCCCATGTATCTCCAATGAACACCATCTTGCCTTCAAAGACATATCGATACTCTTCAATTTCTTCTTCTGAAAGATCTTCAAGATCCAAAATTTCAAGCGCTGAAAAACCGGCTTGACCCTCACTAAGAAACTGCGTTCCCGGATCCAATCGAGGAAAATCAATATAAATGTCACCAAATTGATCTAGTGGAACCACTAAATCACCTAGTATGAGCTGATTGTCCTTGATTTGAGGTTCTACGCCCAAATACATAGATATTGCTTGTATCGCAAAGGGCCATCCGTCTTTGCTATTTGTAACTTGATCGAAGACTCTTAAGCGAGCCAAATTGTCAATAATAGCACTAGTAGGTTGTAAATTTGAGTACCCAGATTTTGTAACCGCCGCTAGCGTTTCATTCGGATAATTCAAACCCAGAAATTTTTCTCCATCAAAATTTGCGTAGGAGACTAAAAGGACATTCCCTGCGCCAGCGAACATCTCTGCCGTGGGCTTATCTTCACCATAAGAGCTTTTGAAATCCATTAAAAAGTCGAGCGCAATGACTTTTGCACCGAACTGAGAAAGCAATTTCGCAATTTTACCGAGATCAGTTCTTCGAAAGGGGAAGCTCCCGTATTCTTCGTAGAGTGACTCATCTAGTGCCACCAACATAATTTTATCACTTAAGGTTGTGTATTCATCAGGCCCCAAAGTTGACCTTAGAATATGCCGAAAAGAGATTGTTTGATCCTCTACAAGAGAGAATATTTCATATCTCTCAGCGGGGATAGTGACAAGTAATACGAGCAGCGTCAGAAAAACATCCCAACGCTTAAGCGGATTTTTCATCTATTAAACATGCTCCTTCTCTAATGCTCAACTAATTCTATATTCACCTTGAGCCATCAACAATCACTGGCCTAGGATCTTAGTTTATTTATATTATTCTCAGCATCCAGACTTTTCAAAACCAAACTTGCGTAGCGGCCCACGTCCGAATTCGGTCCGTTGTCATCCCTAAGTTGATTTTGCGCTTTCCCGTTATCGTTGTCTAATCAGTTGTTTGATTTCACCCTAAACTATTGATTGAGACCTCGCTTCATTAGGTGAAATTTAGTATTCTGCCTTCCATTTCATCATCTTCTCATTAGGCTAATCATGCTCACTGTGATTTCACCGGCGAAAACGCTGGATTTCATTACTGCACCTTCCACTAGCAAATTTTCGAATCCCCAACACCTTGACAGATCAAGTCAGCTTATCGAAATTATGCGCGATAAATCTGCAAAGCAACTCTCAAAGTTAATGCACATAAGCCCAAATCTTGCCGAGCTAAATACCCAAAGGTTCGCCGACTGGAAGCCGCCTTTTACACCTGCCAACTCAAAACAGGCGATTCTCGCCTTCAAGGGCGATGTCTATCTGGGACTCGAGGCTGACAAATACTCTCCACAGGATTTTAATTTCGCACAGAAGAATTTACGCATCCTATCTGGATTATACGGCCTCTTAAAACCCTTGGATCTCATTCAGGCATATCGACTAGAAATGGGTATTAAGCTTAAAAATCCCAAGGTTAATGATCTGTACACATTTTGGACCGAGGAAATTACCCAGTGTCTAACAGATGAATTAAATACTCACCGCAGCAAAAGTCTAATCAATCTGGCATCAATAGAATATTTCAAGGCAATTGATCCATCGAAACTTCCCGGAAAACTGATCACACCCATTTTTAAAGACTATAGTAACGGCACGTATAAGATCTTAAGTTTCTACGCTAAAAAGGCGCGCGGTCACATGGCGACTTTCATCATCAAGAATAGGATCACAAGCTCCGAGCAATTAAGAGGTTTTGATGTCGATGGGTACGCCTACAATGAGCTCCTTTCAAGCGACAACGAATGGGTATTCACACGTCAGGCTGCAAATTGATTAAACTAGGGGTCATTGTTAACCCAATGTCTGGGCGGGATGTGCGGCGAGTAACAGCGAAAGCGAGCACAAGTGGACACCATGAAAAGCAACAACTAGTCACCCGTCTAGTGCTAGCAGCACTGGAACATGGCGTTGATAAAGTTTTTCTTGGTAATGAGCCGTTTCGCATCAATGAGCGAGCGATTGAAAACCTAGAAGAAAAAGAAAAAATCCAACAACTAAGCTACCCACTTAAGCACACTGCAGAAGATACCTTAACCCTAACAAATATGATGTGGGCAGAAGGGTGTAGGGTTTTTATCGTTCTTGGTGGCGATGGAACCAATAGAATTGTCGCAAAGGCTCAACCCGACGCTATTATTTTGCCACTGTCTACAGGTACAAATAACGTATTTCCTCTCCGAGTCGAAGCTTCCGTTGCTGGGGCAGCCGCTGGACTAATCGCAAATCGAAAAATCAATTACAAAAACCATTGTCGTCGATGCAAGCAAATAAAAGTAACCATTAACGGCGAGGCTCGAGATCTAGCTTTGATAGACATGGTTCTGCTAAAGGGGGATCATATTGGTAGCGTGTTACCATTTTCAGAAAACAATCTAAGTCAATTATTTCTAACGAGGGCTGAACCTGCATCTGTCGGTATGTCCCCAATTGGAGGTTTTATTTTGCCATGTCATGAAGAAGACGATTTTGGTGTGATGGTAGATTGTAGCAAGCCGACTCGGTATCGTGTGCGAGTTCCGCTATCTCCTGGGCTTTATGGAGACGTGAACCTATCGAAAGTTGAAAGATTGGAATTAGGGCAATCGTATCAACAAACATATCGTAGTATCGACCCTGGCATACTTGCGTTTGACGGGGATCGCTCAATCAGTCTTGAAGAGGGAGACAATGTTGAAATAACAATTCGGCGAGACGGCCCCTGGATCATTTATCCCGAAAAAATACTACATATTGCTGCCCAAAGCGGGCTCCTAACCCGCTAGTCATTGCAATGCAGGTATGTGCTACAATTTCAACCACATACATCGTCAATCAGAGAATTGGAATGGTACGCACTCTTTTACCGTTTGTCGCAATCACTGTCCTAAACGTTTCCCTAATCGTTTTTTTAACTATAGTGCTGGCTTTCGGTTTCTCAGCGGAAACAATAGCCAGTTCCAGCGATACTGTTAACAAGACATTGGTTTGGCCCGACGGTACTCGTTATGTCGGAGAAGTTCGTGATGGCAAAAGGTGGGGTAAAGGAACTATTTTCTGGAACGATGGCACTCGATTCGTCGGTACATTTGCCAATGATTTGCGCAATGGTCCAGGTACCATGATCCTACCAGATGGTTCAGTTTACAACGGCTACTTCGAAAATGATGCTTTGGTCGATACCCCAGTAACAGCCGCTATCATAGAGAAAACCGAAGAGCATAAACCTGCCCTAACAGAAACTGTATCGAGCAAGAGTGCACTTGCCAAAACGGTCGATATACCTGCAGAGAATATTTCGAAGGTAGTTTCAAATCAGACGAATACACCTAAGGAAGTGCTCGCAGAAACAAAGGCGATCCCTCTAAACCTGAATGTGGACGAGTTAACAGAAGAAGCCAGAACCAATATCGAGTCAATGATCGATCTTTGGGCCGCGGCATGGTCCGACAAGAATGTCGTGCAATATTTGGCCTATTACTCGGATGAATTCAAAGTCCCCGGTCAACAATCAAGGCGGCAATGGGAAGGCCTCAGACGTTCCCGCTTGCAAAGACCCAAATCTATAAAGGTTACTATTGACTACGAGAAGGTTGAAATCACAGCGACCAATTCGGCCGTAGTCGTTTTCAATCAGCGCTACGAATCAGATATTTTTAGCGACAGAACAAGAAAAGAATTTCGTCTAAAGAAAGAAGGTGAATCCTGGTTCATTATCTCCGAGCGCTCGCTGTAAAAATGATAACAACTCAGCCCATCCCATCTGCCACAATTTTGATGCTTAGAGACGGATCTCGTGGCTTGGAAATATTTATGGTGGTGCGTCATCACCAAATTGACTTTGCATCTGGTGCATTGGTTTTCCCAGGGGGAAAACTGAATGAGGGCGATGATCATGTTTCACAGTACTGCGAGGGGGCAAATACTCAAGATACTCAGTTGAGCTATCAAGTTGGCGCGATAAGGGAAGCTTTTGAGGAATGTGGCATTTTACTCGCAAGAACGAGCGGCCAGAAAGCGTTAATTAGCGCCTCAAGGCTAAAAGAACTAGCGCAATTTCGCGAACCGCTCGCAAAAGGCAAATTAGAAATTAAAGACTTTCTCGAGAGTGAATCCCTTATGCTCGCTTGTGATCAACTTCAACATTATGCGCATTGGGTCACACCAGAAATGATGCCTAAACGCTTCGATACACAATTCTATCTAGCTGAGGCGCCTGCTGATCACCTAGCCATACATGATGGCTATGAATCTGTGGATTCAGTTTGGATACGCCCAGAAGATGCCCTGGCAGGAAACAAATCGGGAAAATACACCATTATATTCCCCACTCGACTCAATATCGAAATGCTAGCTGAAGCGAGTTCTGTAAAAGAAGCATTTGAGCAAGCAAAAAACAGAAAGGTTGTCACAGTTAAACCTCGATTTGAAAAACGAGAAGACGGAAACTACCTCTGCCTACCGGAAGATACAGGATACTCAATCACTGAGGAAAAAATGTAAGCTCTTTTTCAAGATCAAACTGCGGCTTTAGGTTTAACGACTGATACCCTTAGACACTGAAGACATTAGCCAGTGAAATCAATAGCGCCATTAACCACCAAAGTCGTCTAAGAAGATATTATCTTTTTCTACACCCAAGTCTTCCAACATCTGAATCACAGCTGCATTCATCATGGGTGGACCACACATGTAGTATTCACAATCTTCGGGGGATGGATGATCTTTCAGATAGTTTTCTTCGAGTACATTATGAATAAATCCAGTGTAACCAGTCCAGCCTTCAATGTTTTGGTCTGATAAAGCAACGTGCCATTCAAAATTATCGTGCTCTGCAGCAAGTTTATCGTACTCATCTACATAAAAGAGTTCTGTTTCATTACGCCCGCCATACCAGAAGGTGATTTTCCTGTCAGTCTTTAGGCGTAACAGTTGGTCGAATATATGCGCTCGCATTGGCGCCATTCCAGCACCACCGCCAATAAACACCATTTCACTTTGAGTTTCCTTGGCAAAAAAATCACCGAAGGGACCAAAGATAGTGATTTTATCGCCAGGTTTAAGCGTAAAAAGGTAAGATGACATCTTCCCGGCTTCAAAATCAGTCCCGGGGGGTGGCGAAGCGATACGAATATTAAACTTCATTACACCCTTCTCTTCGGGATAATTTGCCATCGAATAGGCTCGTATGGTGACCTCGTCTACCTTCGAGGTATTATTGAAAACACCAAACTTTTCCCAGTCCCCTCGATATTCTTCGGCAACATCAATCTCTTTATAGTCCATTTCGTAGGGATCAATTTCAAACTGCACAAACCCTCCTGCTCTAAAGTCAACCACTTCACCTTCAGGTAGTTTTAAGACGAGTTCTTTAATAAATGTGGCTACATTATCGTTTGAAATAACCTCACATTCCCAACGTTTTACACCGAAAATTTCAACAGGGATTTCGATCTCCATATCTTGCTTAACGGAAGCCTGACAACTAAGGCGCCAGCCATCTCTGGCCTCGCCCCGTGTAAAGTGCCCTTCTTCGGTGGACAACATGGAACCACCGCCATCAAGAATTCGACAACGACATTGTCCGCATGTACCACCGCCGCCACAGGCTGAGGAGAGGAAAATTCCTGCATCTGAAAGGGTTGTCAGTAACTTACCACCTGCTTGTGTATGTATCGATCGTTCATCATCAGAATTAATGCCGATGGTGACATCACCCGTACTCACGAGTTGGTTTCTTGCAAGCAGAATGATAAACACCAACATCATAATGATGATAGTGAACATCGAAACACCCAGTAAAATTTCTTCAATCATAACGTCTACTACTTATAACGAAATACCACCAAACGACATAAAACCCAAGGACATTAAGCCAACGGTGATAAATGTAATGCCCAGGCCACGAAGGCCTTCTGGTACATCGCTGTATTTTAATTTCTCTCGAATTCCGGCAAGTGCCACAATTGCAATAGCCCAACCTACACCCGAACCTACGCCATACACCATACTTTCTGCAAAATTATAATCTCGATTTACCATGAAAAGCGATGCACCTAGTATTGCGCAATTCACTGTAATTAGAGGAAGAAAGACCCCAAGAGCGTTGTACAAAACTGGTACATATTTATCGAGAAACATTTCTAGAATTTGCACAATTGCAGCAATAACACCGATATAACTCAAGTAACCTAGAAAGCTCAAATCTACGTCGGGCAATCCCGCCCAAGCAAGCGCACCATCGGCGAGTAAATAGGTATTAATGAGATTATTAACAGGAACAGTGATGGTCAGAACAACGACAACTGCTATTCCAAGACCGATAGCCGTTTCTATCTTCTTTGAGATAGCAATAAATGTGCACATGCCCAGAAAAAACACCAAAGCCATATTCTCGATGAAAACGGCTTTTAAAAACAGGCTGAGATAATATTCTAACATTGCAACACCTACCCTGCAGAATGGGCAGTATGCCCACCGATGACGTAATCAGGTTCTTCAACTTGTTCTGTTTTCCAGGATCGAAGGCCCCAGATCAACAAGCCGATAATAAAAAATGCACTGGGGGGAAGAAGCAACAAACCCATTGGGTTATACCAGCCGCCATTGGTTATCAGTGGTAAAATTTCGAAGCCAAATAAGCTGCCTGAACCAAAAAGTTCTCTGATTGTTGCCACCAACATCAATACAACACTGTAACCAAGACCATTACCAATACCGTCAATAAAGCTAATACCAGGTGGGTTCTGCATGGCGAATGCTTCCGCGCGCCCCATAACAATACAGTTGGTAATAATCAAACCGATAAACACAGTTAATTGCCGACTAAGCTCGTATGCAACTGCACCTAATATTTGGTCAACAACAATCACAAGTGAAGCAATAACTGTCATTTGTACAATGATACGAATACTACTCGGAATTCTATTTCTGATGATTGAAATAACCATACTTGAAAACGCGATGACCACAGTCAAAGCAATACACATCACAAGCGCAACATTCATTTGGGTTGTGACTGCGAGCGCCGAACAAACACCTAAAATTTGCAATCCGATCGGATTATTTTCAACAATCGGTGATAATAATGCTTCTTTGGCTTCTGACATTAAATCTCTCCTAACCTCTAATCTTTTCTAATACAGGTCCAAAACCATCACTACCTAACCAATATGTAATCAAATTCTGTACACCTCGAGCGGTCAGGGATGCGCCGGACAAACCATCTACTTCATGAATTGCATTCTTAGATTTAGGATCTACGGCTCCTTTCATGACTGTAAATCTAACCTTTCCATCATTGGAATAGATATACTTACCTACCCAGTTAGCTTTCCATCTGGGATTCTCAATTTCACCACCAAGGCCAGCTGTTTCACCGTGCTCATAGAATGTAATCCCCGCAACAGTATTAAGGTCAGATTCCAAAGCAATGAAACCATAAAGCGTAGACCATAGGCCATAGCCGTGAATCGGGAGAACTGCCTTCTCAATTTTGTTGTCTTTCTTCAGTAGGTAAACAACACTGTACTGCGCTCTACGACTGATTGAGGCGATATCATCTGCTGTACTCAACGCTTTGCTAGTATCAGGATTCTTAGCTGCTTTGCGTTGATTATACTTTGAGATATCGATTCCCAATGCATCAAGGTCTGAAGCACTCAGGAGTTTATTTTGTTCGAGATCTACCATGCGAATTTCAAAATTCTTAAAAAGACCAGAGATCTCACTATCGGCAGTCTCTCCCTTCTGATATAAACCCGCAGCAATTAGGATGTTCTTATTTCTGAATAATGCCTTATTCTCCATACGCTGAGGCTTTAGCAAAACCGCTGAACCGGAAACAATGATGGCACTCACAAGGCACAGTGATACAGCGACGATCAAGGTGTTCTTTATGGAGTCCTTATTGTTAGTCGCACTATTGGAAGCATCAGCCACGGGCTAGTCTCCTCTTTACATTGGCTCTGACAACGAACCAGTCAATTAAAGGGGCAAACAAATTGGCGAATAAGATCGCTAACATCATGCCTTCAGGAAACGCCGGATTAACAACTCTAATCAATATGGCCATCACACCAATTAAACCACCAAACATCCACTTACCCGTATCCGTCATTGAGGCAGAAACAGGGTCAGTTGCCATATACATCATACCGAAGGCAAAACCTCCCAATACAAAATGCCAATACCATGGCATACCAAACATAGGGTTAGTTTCGGAGCCAATACTATTAAATAAGAGAGACATCCCTACCATGCCTATCATGACACCGGCGACAATTCGCCAAGATGCAATTTTACTGACTAAAAGAATACTTCCGCCAATTAATATTGCTATCGTTGAAACCTCACCAACAGAGCCAGGAATATTACCAATAAAAGCATCGGTCCAAGTTAAACCGCTAGCAACCACTCCTTCCATACCATTCAGAGCCGCGATTCCTAGGGCCGTCGCACCACTGTATCCGTCTACTGCGGTCCAAACTGCATCTCCTGACATCTGAGCAGGATAGGCAAAAAATAGAAAAGCACGGCCTACCAATGCTGGATTGAGGAAATTTTTACCTACTCCACCGAATACTTCCTTTCCAATGACAACACCGAAAGAAATGCCTATAGCGACCTGCCAAAGTGGAATCGTTGCAGGTAACGTTAGGGAGAATAGAATACTGGTAACAAAAAATCCCTCTGTAATCTCATGACCACGCTTAATAGCAAAAAGCACTTCCCAGAATGCACCAACAACAAATGTCACCATATAGATCGGGACAAAAAATACTGCACCGTAAATAAAGCAATGCCACCAATTTTCCGGGTCGTATCCAGCTAACAATTCGAGTATCCAGCCACGCCAACCTGCCAGGCTTTCTATACCCATGTGATCCATAGCACCCAAAGCGTGAACGCCCACAAAATACATCCCGGCCAACATGGGGAAAAAGGCACACCACCAAACTGTGGTCATGACACGCTTTATTTCAACTGCATCACGTACATGGGAAGCGCTTTTCGTAACGTTACCTGGGGAATATAGAATAGTGTCGATAGCTTCATAGAGGGCGTACCATTTCTCGTACTTTCCTCCCGCTTCAAAGTCAGGCTCTATTTTATCTAGAAATTTTCTAAGAGACATGTCGCTTTTATCCTTCAGCTTCTATTCTTGTCAGCATTTCACGCAAGTAAGGTCCGTACTCATATTTACCAGGGCAAGCAAATGTACAAAGTGCGAGATCCTCTTCGTCTAGCTCAAGACAACCCAACTGAATAGCGGTATCAACGTCGTCAACTAAGAGCGCCCTTAATAACTGGGTAGGTAATATGTCCAGAGGCATGACTTCCTCATAGGTTCCCAGGGGAACCATGGCTCTTGCACTACCACCACGATTAGTTGTCAAACTCAGGTTTTTAAGACCTAAAAAGCTACCTACAAACAATCTTGTTAATGAAAACTTACTCACCCCTGGCATGACAAAACCCAAAAATTCTCGATCTGTTCCTTCTCTTAGTACAGAAACTTGATTGTGGAATCTTCCCAAATAAGCAGAGGGTCCCAAGGCTGTTCGACCATCGAAGACAGATCCTGAAATGACACGTTGCTCTTCACGCTTTAACTCACCAGCCATCATTTCTTCAATGCTAGCTCCTCTTCTCGTTTTAATTAGACGAGGTTTTTCTACACCAGGACCCGCGATCGAAATAACACGTTCAGTGAATAATTTACCCGTCTTAACAAGGTGACCTATGGCTATGAGATCCTGATATCCAATATGCCAAACGCTTTTCTTGGCACTGACAGGAGAAAGAAAATGGATATGGGTTCCTACCAGTCCTGCGGGGTGTGGCCCTGAAAATTGTTCGAGCTGAACAGATTTATTACTCGACGTGGGGACATCTATATCAGCCGTGCAGACAAATACTTTACCCTCTGTCAGCTTGGATAAAAGATCTAGACCTGTGAGGAAAGCTTCCTTGTTATCATTGATAAATATACTGGGATCAGCTGCAAGAGGCCGGGAGTCAATCGCTGTAACGAAAATATTGGCAGGTTCTTCTTCTGGAGAAGGCACTTTGTTATAGGGTCTGTTTCGAAGAGAAGTCCATTCTCCTGAATCAATCAGTAATTTTTTAGCTTGTTCTTTATCCAGATTATCAGTCACGCTAAAAGTAACACCTTCATCACCCTCAAGCTCGATAACGACAGATTGGAATACACGTTTTAAACCTCGATTGATCGCACTCACTGTACCCGAGGCTGGGGAGGTGTAATTTACGCTTGGATTCTTTTTATCTGTAAAAAGAATTTGACCCAATGCGACTTTATCTCCTTCCTCAACAACCATTGTGGGTTTTAAGCCCGGATAATCCGATCCGAGTAGGGCAACACTACGTGTTGGCTGAGCATCACCAATTACCTGTTCTGGACTCCCACCAATGGGAAGGGTAAGCCCGCGTTTTGTCTTAATCATCTGTTACCTGGAAAACAATTATTGATACTGTCTCAGAACTGATCGTTCAATCTATTTAATTATCTATTCATTTCAATTATGACTATTTAGCAACTTATTCTAAGCAACCAAAAAAGAAGTAAATCTCTATTTTTATCACTGAATCCACTTAGTGTAGCTTGCGTAGCAATAACCGACACTTTTTAGTCACGAACCAACTATCCTTCAATGCTCAAAGAACAAAATCACTTAACGAGCGACTAACTAAAGAGTAGTACAAACGCTTAATAACAAAAAGCGATAACCAAGGCGCTAAAAATCGCGTCTAATTATAAATGGATAGGTAGGATTAATCCACTCCAAAGCTGATCAATCTTATGCAGATTTCAACTTGGGTTGTTCGCTGCTGCTTGAGTCACTTACGGGCTGAGGAGGAACAATGGGATATTTGATCCCGGCCATTTTTTGGCTGACTCGAACAACCTGGCAAGTATATCCAAATTCATTGTCATACCAAACATAGAGTACAACTTGCTTTCCTTCGACAATGGTTGCAATCGAATCAATGATTCCAGCATGTCTATCTCCAATGAAGTCAGAAGAAACGACCTCATTGGATAGTGTGAATCCAATTTGGCGTTGTAATGCCGAATTCAATGAGACATCCCGGAGGTATTCAAGGACCTCTTCTCTTTTTACTTCCTTTTTTAGGGTCAGATTCAAAATCGCCATGGAAACGTTAGGAACAGGGACGCGAATAGAATTCCCCGTCAATTTCCCTGCAAGTTCAGGCAGGAGCTTTCCAACAGCACTTGTTGCATTCGATTCCGTCAGGACCATATTGAGGGGAGCACTACGTCCACGACGCTCTTTCGAGTGGATATTGTCATGAAGATTTTGGTCATCGGTATAGGCGTGAACAGTTTCCATATGCCCATGCGCTATCCCAAACCTATCATTCATACACTTCAATACGGGTACGATGGCATTGGTTGTACACGATGCAGCTGCGATAATACTGTCGTCGTCAGAGATTACATCCGAATTCACACCAGAAACGATATTTTTTAGATCTCCCTTCCCCGATGTTGTTAGCAGTACTTTGTCGACTCCCTTAGATTTCAAGTGTTGAGCTAAACCTTCTTCATCCCGCCATACACCAGAGCTATCAATAACCAGCGCTTTATCAATTCCATAGGCTGTATAGTCAATATCATCAGGCGCCGCAGCATAGATAAAACGAATGACATTGCCATTGCACACCAGCGCCATATTCTCTTCATCAACACGGATAGTTCCTCTAAAACTGCCGTGGATAGAGTCCCGCCTCAATAAGCTAGCGCGCCGATTAAGATCTTTCACTTTGTCTTTTGGCGGACGAAGAACCACAGCCTTTGGAACTAGATTATGCCCACCACCCGTTTTTTCCACCAAGAGCCGGATGACTAACCGACCGATTCGACCAAAACCATAGACTACAACGTCCTTGGGTTCATGGGGGGCGGATTCAACATCTAAAATCTCCCCAGATTCTTTCTTCACATAATCTTCCAATGAGAGCCCTTCATTGTCAGCCATGTAATTTGATGTCAATTTGCCAATATCAATGTGAGCTGGCGCAAGATCTAGCTTGCATAAAATTTCTAAAACAGGATGAGTTTCGAACTCAGACATTTCGTTTTGTTCGATTTGCCGAACAAAACGGTGGGCCTTCATAAGGTCAATAACAGATTGGTTATAAAGCGGTACACCATGGATATAAATCGCCAGATTTCTTCGATATAAGCCGCCTATCATTGGAATCATAGCCTCTGCCAGTGCTTCACGTTCCTTCCAATCAGCAAATACACCATCAAGACCAGGTCGTGCCACGGACAATTCCTCTCTATATGAAAATTCCTGAATATCAGGATTTAGGGTTTTAGTGTTTGTAGGTTGCGCTTTATACCGGAAATA
>JAESSY010000176.1 GCA_016763855.1 Pseudomonadales bacterium | reverse complement strand
TACCTGACACATGTGCTTGAAGTATTGCCTGGCGTAACCAGCGAAGCTGAGCTGGATGCGCTTTTGCCTTGGAACGTTAAATTACCTGATTGATTGGGTTAGTTCTTGGGTGTTGGTTGATCGCTTACGAAAGATTTGCTTCGTTTATGAAATTGTAGATGTGATTTCGTGTTAGTTCGCTAAACAATAATTTACCAAAAACTGGAATTAGATGTTTACGAATTCGACTTCTATAATCCAATTGAGTGCTAAACGCTAAACTTTTTTCACTCAACCGCATCCATTCGTTAAGTTCAAATTCAACTGTAGTTGCATTTTTGTTTTGCTCTCTCCCCTTTTTGCTATTTGGGAAATAATTATTGAATTCGAATGTGCGCCGAGTTATTGCAAGTCGTACTGCGCAAAGGATGTCGTTAGCTTCTCTCTCACCCTTCGATGTCTGAGGGAGTTCTAACATTTCACGACACCGCTTTCCCTTAAATTGAAAGGAAAGCTGATAGCCATTACTTCTTTTAGAAACTCCTCGGAATTTAGTGCCCACTAACCATTAGCTCACATAGCGTAACTTGGTTAATGTAGATTCGACCGAGAAACTTAATCCAATGAATTTCTTCTATCAATTTGCCTTTTTTAATGTACTCCCTTAGAGCATTGGGAGTTTGTCCGATGTCTTTCGCGACAGCGGTTAATAATTTCCATGGGAGTGCAGGCTGTTTATTTGTCGGCATGATTTTTCCTCTCAACTTTAACTTTGTTTTTTACAATCTCCCAGTAACTGCCTGCAGTCTTGATTAGGCGCATGCCTCTGCATTTCATTGCGAGGGGGCCAATTGGTTCGCTAATATCCGAAAACTTTAAACCCAGTATTTTTTGATATTTATTTACGGTTGTTCGACTATGAACCATAAACAACACCTTTGAACCAAATTGCTGGCTTATAATTAGTGACCCAAGTGCAGATTCAAGGACATCTAGTTGCCCGTTGTAGCTGGAGATTGATTTGCATAACAATTTTTCAGTGTCTGAATCTATTATTAGCAGGTTTGGTAGTGGATCGAATTCTGGTTCCTTTGTTTTGCTCATTTTTAGGTTCCTGATTTTTGCATTAAATGGGGTATTTCATATGACCATGGTCACATCATATGACCCATTAATGGTTAATGCAAGCTCAATCGGGAAGCCATCCTTTTGAATCATCAATATTAAGTCTGACCTTTCCATCTATGAGGCGACGGTGATCCAAGCTGTACGTCTCTCCTATAAAAGCGTTCCAATACTTATGTCGGTACAGCACTTTCATTACTTTGTGTTTCGCAGTCCTATTTTTCACCCAGAATGGAAAAGTGCAGGAATTCTTTTCAAATATTTCGTGAATCGTAAATGTGTCTTCAAGCTTCATATTATATTGTGGTCGACTAGTATGAGGCTTTCTTCAAATTCTGATTTTGTGTACTGATTCAATCCATCTAAGAATTTCACGACCACTTCTATTTCTTCATTGATGGACAATATTCCACTGACGACGCCGATGTTCGCAACATCACCCTTAATTTTTCCGTTATCTTGTAAGCGATGAACAAGTGCATCCATTAGCTTGAATGCTTGTTTTGTTGTGAACTGATCTTTATCTGTTGAGCCCTGAATATTTTGGATATTCATGTAAGTTCCTGTGTGTTTGGAGGTTTGATATTGTGTATTTGATGATTAGGGTTTTTATCTACCGTACAGTTATTGACACGAGTCCAAGAGGAAGCCTCCTGATTTCGACGCAAGCGCGCACCCATGCACCCGACTGCGTCTGGCGCACAGGTGCTCTCAAGTTGCGTCAAAAGGTCAGGCGGCGATATTTTTTTCCATGTGTGAAAATGAACGGGTATTATTAAATTCTGATATTGCAAATAGTCGATGAACTGATCAGATTGATAATCACCAATAAGTTCGCCTGTCAGGTGGTCACAATTTTCAGGTAGGCTTATTGATTGAATTGGGCGTTTATTTCTTGGAACATTCATGCCGCCCATGAGATTTATATAACTTTCGAATTCACCTCGGTCAGCGGCTTGTCGAATTGCTTCTAGTTCAGGGCTCTCGAAAGGCTTCTCAATTTTCCTAAGTGATCTCCAGATTGTTCTAGGTGGATCTCCAAAGAATTGAAATTGTCGAATATTATTAATACGGGCCCACGCCATTATGTTGTTGTTGGCTTCGCTTATTTCTTGTCCGTTGTCATCCTCGGTTAATCCAAAGCCATCGACATTTTTGCTTACGTACTTCGCCATATATGCTATTGGGTTGCCTTTCGATTTGTCGTTATCTAGAAATTCAATTCGGTGTTCTCTAGCGCCATCTTCATCAGGTGAATCTCGCAAGGCATAATCAGTGAATATTTCTTTAAATTCTTTGAGTCTGTGGGGTTGGACAAAAACTAATAGATGCCAATGTGGGCATCCATCGTGATGGGGTTCAGCAACGCGCATGCCGTAGATCTTAGTACCAGATCGTGCAAGTTTTGCTCTAACTCGACTCCAAACTTTTTGTAGATAGCTTTGCGCATACTTCACATGAGTATTGTCCCAAGCTGGGTTTCTTTTCCCGCTGGGATAGCAACGATGCATTCTTGAAGGCGTTGTTAACGTAACGAATGTACCGCTATCACCATTTTTTTCAGCCCAATCGCTTATGCCTCGAAGCTCAGTCATCAGCTCGCAACGCCTTATGCGAGGGTTCGAAACGGAAGTGTCAGAGACTTCAGCTAAAGAAACCGTATGCCCTAACTCATTCCTTATATAGGTGTTTTCAAGATAGGTGCGTTGCTTGAGTTTGTTTTTTAGATGAGTTTTGACGCTCTCTTTATCAATATAGGGAGAAAAGCTTTTGTATGTATTGCACACAGATCGTTGTACGTGTGCGAGTGATTCGGTTTTTCGTTTGTAGATGAAGTTCCGCCACCACTTAAGAGAAGATACATTTTTCTTTAGTGGTTCATCGAGCTTACGTTCAATTCCCAAATGAGATAGAAACTTTTTTACAGTTGTTTCCGATTCATCAAGCATAAAAGCGCAGCGTCGTGCGTAGTCAGCTGCAAATTGTTCTATCTCATCAGGCAGTGCGGCAGACAGGTTGAGTTGGCCGATGTGGAGTATTTTGTTTAATTTGGAAAGGTGTTCATCTGCATAATCAGCCCCGAATGCTTTTAACTCCTCAAGGTGATTCTGCTCTAGATCTTTTCTGAGCCAAGGATGGTTTAAAAAGACTCTGCTTCTGAATTTTTGTCTGCGCAGGGGGTTTTCTTGTGCCCGTATTGTGTCAATTGTGCCCGATTTGTGTCGCGCTGGAGCCTCACCAGCACTAACGGAGACTAAGTCACCTGTGATGAGAAATTGACTATAGCCCATGAGAATCACGGGCTAGGGTAGTTTGAAGTAGTCTGGAAGAGTCTCCAGAGTCGACGCAATTGGTGGAGGCGTCGGGAATTGAACCCGAGTCCGTCAGTTCTCTGCCTTTGGCTCTACATGCTTAGTTCGTCTATTATTTAACCTTTCACTGGCCCGTCGAACAGGGATTAAAAGGCGAGCTTGCTTTAAGTTTAGCGGCTTCCGTCACAAGCGGGGCGTAGGCAGCGGTTCCATGAGGCGTGCACTCGGATTGAATACATGGACACATTCGCCCCGAGTCGAGCTGTTATCTAAACCTTTTTAAGGGGTTTAGGCAGCTAATGCGTAGTTTTCGTCGTTGGCAACTAAAAAAGTTACAGCGATTGATTTACGAGAGTCACTACCCTCTCGGCATGCACCTTAGGTTTCGTAACCGGCGTCGAATCCATATCGCCCCCGTTACAACCTGAAGTTGAAAGGGCATTTTACCCTAAATTGGATGGCATTACACGGTACTTGTTTTTTTCAAGCGCCTATGAATTCCTTGTCTTTGGGTTATGCTAAGCATTGGCTTAGAATAACAAGACATAAGGAAGCATCATGAATCGTCTCAATAGATTGTTAATTATTTCAACATTTACCATTCTTCTCTCTGCCTGTGGCGGTAGCGAAGATGCTTCAGACGAAGCTGCCGCAGAGACTGTAGGAGCCCCCGCTGAAACTGAAAAAGCCTACAATCCCTTGGCAAGCGAACAACAATTGATTCGAGATGCACAAGCGATTCAGGGGATATTGAATAAAGATGCGGAGAAGAAAAAGAAAGCCGCAGACGAAATTAACTAAGAATTTTGGTTTAGCGCGACTACTGGTTATGGGCCTTCATCACCCGGGATTTGTCGCGATTCCAATCCCGCTCTTTTGAAGCAGCACGTTTATCGTGTAGCTTTTTACCCGTGCCGAGAGCGATGGTAACTTTTACTTTATTACCCTTCCAGTACATTGCCGTCGCAACACAAGCCTGCCCTTTTGCCTGAACAGCATTGATCAAGCGAGCGAGCTCCCGTTTGTGAAGTAACAATTTCCTGGGGCGCTGGGGTTCAGCAACGATATGCGCTAATGCAGTTTTTAACGGGGTAATGGTGCAGTTGTGTAAAAAAGCCTCGCCTTTATGGAAGATAACAAAACTCTCGGTCAGCTGACATCTGCCTTCACGGATGGATTTGACTTCCCATCCAGCCAAGACGATACCTGCTTCTAACTTATCATGAAGCTGGTATTCAAATCGGGCTCGCTTATTTTGCGCGATGCTGCCCGGAGAGACTTTGGGTTTCTTCGCCATGATTTTGTTGGATCAATATCTTTGAGGTCGCCCATTATAGGGTGCCTTTGGTGAATGTACAGTAGACATGCGTTCTGCCCAAATCCCCAGATAGAGATTCGATATCACCTAGAAGCATTCCAATTGCCTCTTTCTAACTCAATCACAGTCTAGCTCGACATCTTATATGAGCGTTCTAACCAAAGAACCTTCCTC
>JAESSY010000175.1 GCA_016763855.1 Pseudomonadales bacterium | reverse complement strand
TCCAGCCCGTCGGGATAGAAAAGCTGCAGCTGCTCCCGTGGCAGGTTTCGAGCTGTGATCTGTTGCGCCTTAACCTCAATGCGCCCACCGTCGGCCGTGTACTTGATCGCATTTTCAAGCAGATCGGTAAAGGCCCGGCGTATCATCGCAGAATCGGCCAGCAAGGGAGGCCAGTCCGCTTCCGGGGCAAAAACCAGTCGCAGGTTACGTTCCTTAAGCACCCAGTTGAGCTCGAGGTGTACCTCCTGCAGCAATTGATAAAGCCCGATCTGCTGGCGACGCAGGCTGAAGCCTTCGGCCTCGATCCGAACGATATCGAGCATATCTTCAACGATGTCAGAAAGACGTCTGGCGCCCTGCATCGCATAGTCGAGCAGGCTGCATTCGTCTTCACTCAGTCGCTCGGGGAGGCTTTCGTTGAGATATTCGAGCGAACCGAGCAGAAAAGTCAGCGGGGTGCGCAATTCGTGCGAGGCGATACCGATAAAGTCACTCTTGATCCGGTCAATCTCGCGCAGCTCGGTGTTGACCTTTTCCTGCTCCGCCATCGCATCTTCCAGGCGGGCCTGCGACTCTTCAAGGGCCAGCGCCTTCTCTTCGAGATCGCAGTGACTCGCCTGCAACTCCTCATAGAGGCGCGAGCGCTCCTGGTCTCGTAACCTGACTCCGGTCAGATCACGCGCGGTCAAGAGCACCCCATCAACAGCATCGGCCTCACGAATCGGCGCCAACAAGAGGGCCAGCGCAACCTCCTTGCCTGAGGGCCAGATGAAGTGGGCCTCTAATTCCCGTGGATGCCCGGCCAGGGCACGGGCAAAAGCCGTATCAAGCTGCGGCATGGCGGTCAGGGGAAAGACCTTCTCGAGTCTTTTGCCGAGCAACTGTTCCGGACGGGTTCCAAGGATTGCGCGACAAGCCTTATTGGCCTGCAGGATCTCCCCGTCCACCGAGAAGAAGACTATCGCCTCACTGACGGCCTCAAAAAGGTTCTGATAGCGGGTTTCAATCCGTTCCTGCTCACGGATGCGTTCGCGCAGGCGCGAGCATTCCTCAAATTCGGCGCGGCAGCCTTCGGGGATATTTTCGGGAGAGGGGGGTACGCTCACAAAATTTCACCAATCGTAACTATTCAGCATCCACCTGGATGCTCCACTTAGGGATGGACAACTCTTACTCGGACAGCATGAATTGAGGCGACTTGCCCTCGAACAATAGGCGCAATCCTTCGGACGCACTGACGCCTTGCTTCCGACAGGTGGACAAATAGCTCCGGACTCTGCAGAAGATTTTCGCTCCGCCCCAAGAGCGGAAGCATCCTGAGATCTTCTGCTGGACCTTGGTCATGCGGATATCATTTTCCGCCAGATTGTTTGAGAAAGGAACCTCTTCATTTTCCATAAATCGTAAAACATCAGTCTCAAAGTCTCGAAGTCGTTCCAGAAGATTACGGGCCTTGGAGCGAGGCAGTCTCCCTCTGCGACCCTTTCTCTGGCTTTCATCGGGTCCGGGACATTCCTTCTCCGCTTCCTGGAGCAGGGCTCGGTAGCGCCTTCGGTAGGGCGCAGCGGCGATGCCGTCCAAGTGGTCTCCAGCATCCAGAACTGCCTGGTTGATCTCTTTGAGTAGGTTCGCCATCTCCTGAGCCCACGTTTGGCCATCTTGCTCCCAGGCTCTTTCCAGTTCTCTGAGATGATGAGCGTTGCACAGGGCGTGACGGGCAGCGTATTTATAGTAGGGCTTCCAGTGGTCATGGCAAAGAGTGCCGTTGAATCGTGGAAGGATTCCGATTTCATCCAGTGCCTCACCTCCCCGTTTGGCATGAGGTGAGAAGAAGGTGAATTCGGGATTGGAAGCATTGTGCAGCCAAACACGCTTGCCGCCGATGTTGATACCGGTTTCATCGGCATGGATTACCCTGGCTGAGACCAGTTGCTTTTTGACCCATTGATCGAAAAGTTCCAGCCGGTCGTAGGCATCCTTATTGAAGTTGAAGATGGAACCGGCGCTGACCGGCAATTTCATCTGCTCCAGAAAATGATCCTCAATGCGATTGTAGGGGATCAGCTGGAACTGGGACATGTAGACCGAGTGGGCTTTAACTCCGGCACCGTATTGGACTGGCCGCGTCACTCCTTCGGGAAAGGGAGCCACATAGCGCTTGCCATGCTGGTCGATCAGGATTTGAGCCCGATATTCAGTGACCAGGGTACTGATATCCAGATCGAAAACCTGTCGGACCTCGAAGCCGACAGCGCGGTAGTTGCCTGGCGGCAAGGTACTTCGATCGACAGGAATATCCTTGACCTCGTCAGGATCGGCAACAGGTTTCAATGTCGTACCGTTGTGCCCCTTTTGCCCGCCGGGCTTACGGTTGCTTTTGTTCTTGGGCTCTTTCTTGCGGTTCAGGTCTGTCGATGGCGGCTTGCTGCTGTTCTTGCTGTTGAGGCCGAACCTGTTGGCAAGGAGAGTGACCAGAAGCAACATCACCTCAAGACTGGATTTGAGGGCAGGCGACAGGTTTTCTTCCTCGGCAATTTGAACATTGACCCGCTCGATAGTAGCTTCAACGTCGATGTTGTTAATCGTCATATTTTGACCATCCGTTCGATGTGATGGCCGATAATAACACGGTTTTTCAGACCCGGATTTTTGCCCGGAGGTTCCCATGTGGGTCAATTGCTTTACGTAGGCAAGCCCCGGCTCGTCGGGTAGAGTTTTCCTAACATCCCGGCGCAAGAGAGGGGCGATAGCGGGGCGCGACGAAAGGGTTCTGGTGCTGCTGCCGATTTGCTGTTTTTTAAGGAAAAAGCTGTCAAGAACTTTTTTGCTGAATAGTTACCACCAATCATTCATTACTGAAGAGTACATAGCCAATTCAGCGGATCCCGCCAAAGTATAGCAGATTAAATATAATACTATACGCTCAGCGAAAAAGTGTCGGGCTGAGCGCCGCTGTCACTTTTTTAAGCCAAGCGGTGATCTGCGCGGATTGCGGCTTTTCCTGCTCTTTTTCGGCAGCGGGCAGCAAGGTTTTTTCCAACCCGGCGATACCGATGAATTTCAGCCCGACTGCGGTCTCCTTGTTAAAATAGGCCTCGTCAAAATCTGGGTACTGCAGGGGCAGAATGGTTGTGGCATCCGCTCCGTTCATCTCCCACAGGACCCGCCCATCAGCCGCCACGACACTGGCAGTCGCCATGATATCGTTGTAATCCGTAATCAGTGTTTCAAAGGTGTTGCGCGACCAACGCTTGTCATTATGCACAACCGCCTGCAGGTTAAGCAGGAGCAAGCCGTCGACAAAGGAGTCTTTGCACAGTTCGGCCAGAAACTGCGGGTTCAACCGATAACCGCGCGGTAGTCCGAGTTCATCGACGTCGGCCTTGATCAGCAATTTTTCCGCGAGGACCCGCGCCGGCTCCCGCACCAGCCGAACATCAAAATAGCCCTTCTTTTTGCGCAACTCATCAACAACCGCCGCGCTACGTCCTGCGGCACTACGATCTAACAGATCAAGGATCTGAGTGGCATCTGGATGCACAATGACTGAGCGCCGATCAACCATGAGCGGCAAGACCCCCAAGGTCTTGACCTGCTGCTGGTATTCCTTGGTCGGCACATGGTAAATGCCGCTACTGCAACCCGCCAGCAACATAAACAGGATCATAATCACGATTCGCATAACATCTCCCCATTGGTTGTGAAGGTTTAGCTCGCTTAGGCGAGGCCGGTGTCGCGAGTCCCCGCGTACAACTGTAACGCCAGCCATAGGTGTTGGCGGCCCAGGCCAGCGGAGCCGTCGCCAAAAAATTGCCGCTGAAAAGAACAAATACCTTCCAGCCCTCGCGCCGCAGAGCGCTGCTCACCGACCCTCCTGCAACAGCGTCAGATGCTTATCATCCCGATCCAGTAAAGACTCGTCAAAGGCAACAAGAGCCCAGCTCAACATCTTCGCCGCCGGAGCACCGATCAGTTCGGGCGGTAAGCGCTGGCCCAAGAAAATCAGGGCCAGCTGCATCATCTCACTGGCATTTTCTGCGCGCACAATCCCGACCTCAGCGTGTCGCTTGCTGATCTTCCGACCATCGGAGCCGAGCAACAAGGGCAGGTGCAAATACTGCGGCGGCGGCCGGTTCAAACAGCGATAGAGATATATCTGACGCGCGGTCGAGCTAAGCAGGTCTGCTCCGCGCACCACCTGATCGACACCACTATCGTGGTCATCGATCACGGTGGCCAACTGGTAGGCGAAAATCCCGTCAGAGCGAAACAGGACAAAATCGCCGACCTCGTGCTGAAGGTTCTGCTGCCAGTCGCCGTTCAGCCCATCGCAAAAACCGATCGGCTGATGATCAACACGCAGACGCCAGGCGAACTGTTGCCGCGAGCCGGCGGGGCCCTGGCGACAGGTTCCGGGATAAATCGGTCCCTCCTCCCCCGCGTGAGGAGCACTGGCCAGGACCTCCTTGCGCGAACAGCTGCACGGATAGACGAGCCCCTCGATCTTGAACTGCTGCAAGACCTCGGCGTAACGTTCATCGCGCCGACTCTGCCAAACGGGACTACCGTCCCATTCAAAGCCGAGCCCTT
>JAESSY010000174.1 GCA_016763855.1 Pseudomonadales bacterium | reverse complement strand
TATTTTCGTCAGGGCAAGGAAGGGGTGAACGGAGAAAAGTGATTAATATGCTGTACATTAAGCACTTTTTGGAGTTTGCGTCTGACGCCGACATGGCGGAAATAGACCTGAATCAAACGTTCTCTAGAAGCCTGACCGAGAGGGATGCTTTAGGCTCGCCACATACCAATCCAGAAAGTGTTGTTGGAAGTCTTCCATCTGAGAAAGTTTTCCTGATTGATAAAAATGAGAGTTAACACCTAACTGGTTGTTGGTAATGATAACTTCGTCTGCCTGAATTGTTATATCCCAAAGCCAAGTTAGGTCTCCAAGGTCGTAATCTTTCCCTTCTTCTGCCTCATCGTTAACAAACCAAAAAATGTCACAAACACATTTATCTACGGACAGTGGCAAAAAACGATAGCCCACCATATGGTCGTCATAAATGAGGAAAAACGTAACCGGTCCCAGCATAAATTCTGAACTCGCACCTTCATAGCTTGTTAGGTTACCAAGCAGAACGGATACCGGCTTACCGCCAAGGCCGCCACTTTTCATATTGGGCAAAAGTGGATGGCGGTCATATTGGTATCCTTCTTCACCAGATTTCGCCAGATCAAAATAGTAATTCGCCGCATCCGTCCGAACATTTCCCGTCGTTCGCGCTAAGTAGTTTTTTCTGTGCTCTTCGAACTTCTGAGGAGACAAACTGAGCGCATGTATCTTGGCATACTCAAGATGTGAAGGCGTACAGTGGTAGCACTCCTGATAGTTTTCTACCGCTAACTTCCAATTTGCATTAATCTCGTAGCGCTTTTGTTTTGCCAGTCGCATCTTATCAAAGCCAAATCCCTCAAAGGTTACATCCAAATTTGACCTCATTCCCTTTAGAGACAAAGGATTTTCGGCCAAGCTGACAAAGATAAGGCCCCCTACCAATTCTACATGCGCTTGATGTAATCCATTAACTGATTTATCAAAGGAGTCATCCATCATCCTGGCTGCAATGAGAGCGCCATCGAGACCATAAGACCAAGCATGGTAGGGACAGGTAAAACGCTTGGCATTGCCCTTTTTTTCAAGGCAAACACGAGACCCTCTATGACGACAAACATTGAGATGGGCTTTAACTTCACCGCCCTGTGTTCTCGCAACAATGATACTTTCCTTGTCGAATTCAAAGAGGAAGTAATCACCGACTGCATTGATTTGGGATACATGACCCGCAAGAATCCAATGCTTCAAAAAAATATTTTTGATTTCAGTTTCATAAACGTCGCTACGTTTGTAGAATCCCTGCTCTAAAGAATATCCCTGTTTATAATGGTTAATAAGCTCTGATATTGATTGATGAACCATGATCTAAAGTACTCTGGATTAATGGATTTTGTAACTTGCACTTTATTATTAGTCGTCAGGCTAAGCGCTAAAATTACCACCTGTACAATTTAGTTACCATAGCCTTAAAAGAGGAATGAGTATGGCACAAGATGTCATTATTATCGGCGGTGGACATAATGGTCTGGTCTGCGCAAACTATCTTGCGATGTCGGGAATGTCCGTTCGAATTTTAGAACGACGTCATATTATCGGCGGTGCCGCAGTGACTGAAGAATTCCATCCAGGATTCAAAAACTCGGTTGCCTCCTACACCGTTAGTTTGCTTAATCCAAAAGTTATAAAGGATCTGGAACTACAAAAAAACGGACTCAGCATCCTAGAGCGAAAAATTAACAATATTTGGCCTCATCCCGATGGAAACTTTCTCGCTTTTCCTCCCGGTAGTGAAAATCTTAAGACAGAAATCGCCCTATTTTCTCAACATGATGCAGATGCACTAGAACGATATTTCCGCGATATTGAGATGGTTGCTGAGATCATGCGCGAGCTGCTTTTACAAACACCCCCTAATATTGGCGGTGGTCTACGAGACATTTTGAAGGCAGCCAAATTAGGTAATCGATTGCGAAAGCTGACTTTAGAAGACGAACGTATCTTTCTCGATATATTCACAAAAAGCGTTTCAGACTTTCTGGATTTCTATTTTGAAAACGATCGTGTCAAAGCAGCCTTTGCTTTCGATGGTGTCGTTGGCAACTACGCCGATACAAAAACCCCAGGATCTGCTTATGTCCTAATGCACCATGTTATTGGAGAGGTCAACGGCAAAAAGGGACTTTGGGGTCACGCCGTCGGAGGAATGGGGGCGATCACTCAAGCCATGGCAAAATCAGCGATAGCAAAGGGTGTTCAGATTGATCTGGACGCGCCTGTTTCTGAAGTACTTGTTGAAGCAGGAAAGGCAACCGGTGTTCGACTTAAATCAGGCGCAGTCCTTAAAGCCAAAAATATCGTTTCGAATCTAGGTCCAAAATTGTTGTTCACGCGGTTAGTCAATGAAAAATATTTACCGGAGGATTTTAGTCGCCGAATTAAACGTTTTAAAATGGGTTCGGGAACCTTTCGTATGAATGTTGCGCTGAAGGGCCTACCTCAGTTTACTTGCCTTCAGAATCAGGCAAGAGCAACTGGAGATCATCTCACTGCAGGCATCGTGATGGCACCCAGCGTCGCTTATCTGGATAAGAGTTTTAGCGATGCTAAAGCATTGGGTTGGTCAAAAGAACCGGTTGTGGAAATGCTAATTCCATCTACGCTAGATGATAGCTTGGCGCCTCCCGGCCAACATGTTGCGAGTTTATTCTGTCAGCAATTTGATCCTGAAGTAGATTGGGAAAAACACCGAGACGAGGCAGCAGAAACGATACTTAATATCATTGAGGCCAACGCACCGGGGTTCAAGGATCTCATTGTCGGACAACAAGTTTTGAGCCCACTCGATCTTGAGAACATTTTCGGACTGACCAGTGGCGATATCATGCACGGACACTTAAGCCTGGATCAATTATTTAGCGCCAGACCCATGCTGGGGTATGGCGACTATAGGACGCCCATTAAAGGCCTATACATTTGTGGTTCAGGGACTCACCCCGGGGGCGGGGTCACCGGAGCACCAGGGCACAATTCAGCAAAGGAAATTATTAGGGACAACTAAAGAGCTGAAAGTGTTATTGGCTATCACGGGATTCAGAGAGTTTCTTGATGGTCTTAAAGAGTTCAATAATTCACACCTCAAATTTTATAAAACATGAGAACATTGTTTTTACCTTGCTCAGAATCTTAAATTTAGAGCAGTTAACGCTCAACTTGCAAATAACACGGCATTTAATACATATTTACAAAACTACATAATATAGTCACGCTAAACCAAATAAATCCCTTGTTAGTAAATTTATGACTTAATTTTACAAATCTATCGACATAATATCTTGACGTGTCGATACCATCGACATAAGCTACCAGTGTGTCGACAAAACTATATTTTGCAAACATATGATCTGGAATCCTAAAAACCCATTTAACGCCCTGCCTCTTTTACCGCCAAAGGTTGAACAGGAAACCAAGGCAGTTTTAAAACGCTGTATTGAAGCCAGAGCTGCATTGGCAGAACTCAAGCAAGCAGCGGAACTGATTCCCAATCAAGCTATGCTCATAAACACCCTGCCCTTACTGGAAGCAAAAGACAGCTCTGAAATAGAAAATATTGTTACCACCACCGACAAGCTATTCCAGTTTGCAAGCAGTGACGATACCCATGCAGATTCCGCCACCAAAGAAGCTTTGCGCTACCGAAAAGCCTTGTACGAAGGGTGGCAGAGCTTATCAAAGCACCCAATGAACACCAATATGGCAGAGTCTATTTGTAGCCAAATTAAAAACATGGAGATGGCTGTACGTAAAGTGCCAGGCACAAGCCTAGCTAATGATAAAACCGGTAACGTGATTTACACTCCACCTGTTGGAGAAAAGCTGCTCCGCGATCTACTAAGTAATTGGGAAAAATTACTACATAACCACCCCGAGCTAGACCCGCTCATTCGTATGGCGATTATGCATTATCAGTTTGAAGCTATTCACCCATTTACAGATGGTAATGGCCGAACCGGTAGGATTTTAAATATCCTGTATTTGGTACAGGAAAAGTTACTCAACCTGCCCATTTTGTATTTAAGTCGCTATATCATAGCCAATAGAGGGCAATACTATAGTGGATTGTTAGCTGTAACCCGAGAACAGGCATGGGAACCCTGGTTACTGTATATGCTGAAAGCAGTTGAAAGTACGGCAAAATGGACAACACAAAAAATCATTAGTATTCGCGATTTGTCTGATCATACGGCTGATTATGTGCGCAAGGAACTGCCTAAAATCTACAGTCGCGAACTAATCGATGTAATATTTGAGCAGCCTTACTGCCGTATTAGCAATCTGGTGGATGCCAATATTGCCAGACGACAAGCCGCATCTGAATACTTGAAAAAACTGGTCAGTATTGGTGTATTAACTGAACAGAAGTCAGGAAGGGAGAAACTATTCGTTCACCCTAAACTTATTCAGTTAATCACGACAGACTGTATTAAAGTCCCATCATATAAATTAACTGGCTCTTGTTAAGAAAACTATCAGGGACAACTAAGCAAATTAAAAATATTATTGAACATCGCTCGATTCAGCGAGTTTCTTAATCGTCGCAAATTGTTTATCAGAGACCGTTTGGAAATAGGGTTTCATGATGACAAATATTGACCTCATTAAGGCAGTCTTGGCTTCAACTTCATTTGTTGATCTAACGAGGGTGGTTTCTGAATCAAATGCGGTAAAGGTAATATCAGTATGTCCCAGGTGAACATCTGATTCCAATTCAAAAGCAAAGCGCTTGTTATTCTCAATCGCCGTCATTGTTTCAATGATGGTGACAATTTCGCCATTGTTATTAAGGATCACGCGAAACTTGCTACCCACAGTCATTGGCTCCCCATCAATAACCTCAAAACGCAAAAAACCCTTCAGCCACTTTGCAGTATTGTCAGGATTGGTAAAGACTTCATAAACTAGGGTCACCGGCTTATTAATTTTAACTTCTGTGGTGTAAGTAAATTAGGGGATAATAAACCCAAGGGGAAATAATCCAATGAGTATGCTACTGACGACCGCAACAACAATGACGAGTACTTTCATCGCATTCCCCAACTGCCTGAAGCTTTAGTTAAGATAAAAGCTTTCCCGGATTCATAATGCCATCTGGATCAAAACTCTTTTTCACAGCGTTCATGTATTCAATTTCAGATGAGGATCGACTGAAATGTAAGTGGTTTTTCTTAAGCAAGCCAACACCATGCTCTGCGGAGATACTCCCATCAAATTTCGCGACGATGGTCAGTATTTCCTCGCTGACTTTATCGCATTCGCTTTTAAAGTCTTTTACTGCCCAAGTTTCAGGCTTTAGTATATTGAGATGGAGGTTACCATCACCAATGTGACCGAACCACACAATCTCAAACTCTGGATATCTCTCCTTGATCAAGGTTTCCGTTGCTTCTAAAAAGTCTGGCACCTGTGACACACAAACGGCAATATCATTTTTATATGGCGTATAGGGTGTAATAGATTCAGAAATGGCTTCTCGAAAATGCCACAGATCTAACCGTTGTTGTTCACTTTGGCTTAAGACGCCATCTTTCACCCAAGCCTTTTCAGTACAAGCTTCAAAGCAAGTCATCGCAATTTCTAGCTGCTTCCCATCAGGATCTTCAAATTCGATCAAAGCATAGTAGTTTGAACATGTAGAAAATGGATGTGCTTTGTCACCTTGAGCCAATACATGTTGCAGCGCAAATTCAGAGAAAAATTCGAAGGCGCTTAAGATCAGTTTCTCCTGAAAAGCGCCAAGCACCTTAATAATATCAACCATTTTTGGCACGGCTAACAACAAAACACTAAGCCCCTTTGGTACTTTTGTTAGCTTCATTGTTGCTTCAACAATAAAACCGAGAGTACCTTCAGAACCAATAAATAAATGTCTTAGGTCATAACCCGTAGCATTTTTTGTTAAGCCTTTGTTTAGGTGAAGAATTTCTCCTGAACCCGTCACAACTGTGAGGCCCATAACCCAATCTCGCGTCAAGCCATATCGCAAAACCTTTATACCGCCGGCATTGGTGGCTATATTACCCCCCATTTGACTTGAACCAGAAGACGCGAAATCAACTGGGTAAAAGAGGTTTTTACTGATGGCGAATTCCTGCAATTGTTGAGTAATCAGGCCCGCCTCTACCTTCACCGTCTTATCGACGGAACTGAATTCAACAATCTGAGCCATTTTCTCAAAGGAGACAACAATTTCTCCCCGCTCAGCGACTGCGCCACCGCTAAGGCCGGTACGGCCACCGGACGGCACCAGCGCCAGTTTTAATTTCCTCGCCAAGAGAACAAGTTTTTGAACTTCTTCTACATTTTTAGGGAATACAATTGCGCGAGGAGCAGGTTTGAAAAACCGGGTCCAGTCTTGTCCATATTTTTCCTTAGCGTCTTCATCATCGAGAACATTCTTAATCCCAACAATATTTTCAAGTTGCATTCTTAGTTCTGGCATTTTTTGTAATTCTTGCACTAAAGTTATACTTCTCTAGATTCGGGGATCTAGCGCTCCACTAAGATATCGTTGGGCCATTACATCCAGAGACACTACTTTAATCTTGGAAGCATTTCCCGCAGTACCGAATGCCTCGTAACGATTAAGCACAATTTCTTTCATCGCATTAAGTGAAGCCATAAAATATTTACGAGGATCAAATTCTGATTTATTAAGCGCAAGGTATTTTCTAATAGAGCCTGTTGACGCCAAACGTAAATCTGTATCGATATTGATCTTTCGTACGCCGTGACGAATTCCCTCTTGGATCTCACTCACGGGTACGCCATAAGTTTCTGGCATGTCACCACCAAACTCATTAATCATCGCAAGCCATTCCTGAGGTACGCTAGACGAGCCATGCATGACTAGATGGGTATTAGGCAGGCGTTTGTGAATTTCCTTAATCCGATCTATCGCGAGGACATCTCCTGTCGGAGGTCGTGTAAATTTGTACGCGCCATGACTGGTGCCAATGGCAATTGCCAGGGCATCTACCTTAGTTTTTTCGACAAAATCTGCTGCCTCATCAGGATCAGTCAATAGTTGTTCCATCGACAGTTTACCAACCGCTCCGACGCCATCTTCTTCTCCGGCTTCTCCGGTTTCCAAAGATCCTAAACAGCCCAATTCGCCCTCCACCGTCACACCACAAGCATGTGCCATTTCGGTTGTTTGCCGCGTCACTTCTACATTGTATTCGTAACTCGCAGGGGTTTTCTGGTCAGCGAGCAAAGATCCATCCATCATCACAGACGAGAAACCAGACTGAATTGATTGCTGACAAACTGCGGGTGTTGCACCGTGGTCTTGATGCATGACAATTGGAATGTCTGGGAATTCTTCAATAGACGCCAAAATCAAGTGGCGTAAAAAGTTAGGCCCTGCATACTTTCGGGCTCCAGCGGAAGCTTGAACGATAACAGGGCTATCGGTCTCTTGTGCCGCTTCCATAATGGCGCGCATCTGCTCTAGATTATTTACATTAAATGCAGGTACACCATAATCATGTTCTGCTGCGTGATCTAACAGTTGCCTCATGCTGACAAGTGCCATGTATTTCTCCTCAATTAGTTAATTTCGTTTAGCTCGTTCTTCGAGCACTAGAACGGCGGGTAGTTTTTTGCCTTCTACAAATTCTAGAAAAGCGCCGCCTCCAGTTGATATATAAGAGATTTGATTTACTACACCATATTTATCTATAGCCGCCAGTGTATCTCCACCACCTGCAATTGAAAAAGCACTTGAGTTTGCAATCTCTCTCGTCAAGGATTCTGTGCCAGCCGCAAAAGCTTCCTGCTCAAACACCCCCAAAGGTCCATTCCAAATAATCGTTTTTGCCTTTGCGATGACTGCCTTAATCGCTTCAATCGTGGCCGAACCTAAGTCAAGCACCATATCATCAGAACCGATATCCGCCACGGCTTTGGTTACGGCCGTTTCTGGTTTATCAAACCCTTTAGCAACAACAACATCCGTAGGTATTGGAATATCAACCTTTGCCATCAGTTTTTTGGCGGTATCGATGAGATCTTTTTCATACAGGCTCTGCCCTACCTCCATGCCAGCCGCAGCAAGAAAGGTGTTTGCAATTCCACCACCAATAATGAGATGGTCAACTTGGGTTGAAAGGGATTCGAGAACCTTTAATTTAGTAGACACCTTGCTCCCCCCAACAATTGCAACTAGGGGGCGCTCTGGATTTGCCAATGCTTTCCCCAATGCCTCGAGCTCTGCTATAAGTAGTGGTCCGGCGCAAGCAATTGTGGCATAACGTGAAACCCCTTCCGTACTAGCTTGAGCACGATGTGCTGTGCCAAAAGCATCCATAACAAATATGTCGCAGAGAGAGGCAAGTTTTTTAGCCAGTTTTCCATCATTGGCTTTTTCACCTTGATTGATTCTGATATTTTCAAAGAGAACAAAATCTTCATCTCCAAATTCAAAACCATCCAAATAGTCATCAATCAGTCTAATCTTTTTGCCCATTAACTTTGCAAGATGTGTCGCTACCGGTGCCAAGCTAACAGTCGGTTGATCTTCGATTTTCAATCCTTCTTCTGGCCGACCCAAATGGGACATCACCATCAAACGCGCACCTTGAGCCAGAGCATATTCTATTGTTGGTATCGCAGCTTTAATCCTTGCATCGGAACTTACGATTCCGTTCGACAAGGGCACATTGAGATCCTCGCGGATAAGTACTCTTTTGCCTGCTAGATCAAGATCTCGAAGATCAATGACATTCACAATAGTGAACTCGCAACTTTCGCAATGTTATCAGCCGTAAATCCAAAATGTGCCATCACCTTGCCACCCGGGCCAGATTCTCCGAAACTATTGAGGCCCACAACTGCACCATCTAATCCTACCCACTTTCTCCAGTAATCTGGATGTGCGGCTTCAATCGCTACCCGATTTCTTATGGATGATGGGAGTACAGATTCTCGATAGCTTTCATCTTGGGCTTCAAAAGCATCGGCACTCGGCATGGAAACCACTCTCGCCGCAACGCCCTCATTTGCCAATAAGTCATAGGCTTCAACAGCAATCCCAACCTCAGAGCCCGTTGCAATCAAAATAACCTGAGCATCGCCTTCTGAATCTTTGAGCACATAGGCTCCTTTGGTGATATTTTGCAGCTGAGTTTCAGATCGATCTTGATGAGGCAAACCCTGACGAGAATAAACCAGGGCCGTAGGCCCAGAGTTTCTTTCCATGGCATTACGCCAAGCAACCACAGTTTCCGCACCATCACAGGGTCGCCACACGGACATATTAGGCGTCCCTCTTAGATTCGCCAATTGTTCAACAGGTTGATGAGTGGGGCCGTCTTCTCCTTGACCGATTGAATCGTGGGTATAAACATGGATATTGCGTATGCCCATCAAAGCTGACATTCGCACTGCATTTCGGGCGTATTCCATAAATATTAGAAAAGTCCCCGTAAACGGGATAATGCCGCCATGGAGAGCCAAGCCATTTGCAATGGCCGTCATGCCAAATTCCCGCACGCCGTAGTAAATATAATTGCCCTCGTTATCTGAAGCATCGACGGCTTTTACATTTGGCCAGTTGGTAAGGTTTGAACCAGTGAGATCAGCAGAGCCCCCGACCATTTCTGGCAATATTTCAGCCATTGCGGCAATCACTTTTGCGGATGATTGTCTTGATGCTAGTGAGTTGCCATTCTCCTGGGCTTCGATTAGGAGCTTGTCCATTGTCGATGACCACATCTCAGGAAGGTCACCCTTCATGCATCGCTCGAATTCTTTCGCTTCAAGCGGGTAAGTATCGACATACTGGCTATACTCTTGTTGCCAATTAGCTTCTGCAATAGCGCCTTTATCAACACAGCTCCAAGCTGCATAAACATCATCTGGTATCTCAAAGGCATCGTGTGGCCAGTCTAACTGCGCGCGGGTTGCTGTAATTTCATCTTCACCCAAGGGGGAACCATGACTTGCTGATGTACCTGCTTTTGCCGGAGAACCAAAACCAATCTCAGTTTTGCAACAAATGAGTGTTGGTTGATTACGATTGGCTTTTGCCTCGTAAAGCGCCTTAGCAACTGCCCCAGCATCATGACCATCAACATTTTCTATGACATGCCAGTCGTAAGCTTGGAACCTCTGAGAGGTATTATCTGTGAACCAACCATCGATCTTGCCATCGATAGAAATTCCATTGTCATCATAGAGGCAAATCAATTTCCCTAATTTCAATGTCCCTGCAAGGGAGGCCACTTCATGGGAGATCCCTTCCATCAAACACCCATCCCCGACAAAAACATAGGTATTGTGATCGACAATATTAAGCGGTGCTTTATTAAACCGGGCAGCGAGTAACTTTTCTGCCAAGGCCATGCCTACAGCATTCGCTAACCCTTGACCCAAAGGACCTGTCGTTGTCTCGACACCTTTTGTATACCCATATTCTGGGTGGCCCGGCGTTTGAGAGCCTAACTGGCGGAAATTCTTAATTTCCTCAATTGACAATCCATAGCCGGTCAAATGCAAAAGTGAATACATCAGCATAGAGCCATGACCGTTGGATAATACAAATCGGTCCCGATTTGCCCAATCCGGATTATTTGGATTGTGGCTCAGAAATTCTGTCCATAGAACTTCAGCCATATCCGCCATACCCATTGGTGCACCGGGATGCCCAGATTTAGCTTTCTGAACGGCATCCATTGTTAGTGCTCGTATCGCGTTTGCCTGTTTTCGGTGGGAACTTGCATCAATCATTAATGGCCCATTCGGCGTAATTGGAAGGTAGGGTATTTTCCCTTAGGGACAGTCTCACATCAAATGCATTTTGCAATTTGTAAAACTATTTTCTGTTTTTTAATTTTCTTTGCTCAAAACCCATGCTTACATGAAGACGATTTGATTCAGACTTGAGACAAATTCAGTCAGCGCCTATCGAATTGAGGTCCTAGAAAGGATAAAATAGTTTTTTACGTAAAAAATAAAGACGGAATTTATGGCGAACCGAATATTTACATCAGAATCAGTCTCTGAAGGTCATCCCGATAAGATGGCAGATCAAATTTCCGACGCGATACTAGACGCACTCCTCGCGGAAGACACTGAGGCTAGAGTTGCCTGCGAGACTATGGTTAAAACCGGTATGGTCATTATCGCAGGTGAAATTACGACGGATACCTGGATAGATCTCGAAACTGTATGCAGGGAAGTGATTCTCGATATTGGTTATAACAGCTCCGATGTCGGCTTTGACGGTGCTTCTTGTGCCATCATCAATGCCATTGGCAAGCAATCTCCCGATATCGCTATGGGAGTCGATGAATCAAGTGACGGCGAACAAGGAGCTGGAGATCAGGGTCTTATGTTTGGTTATGCCAGCAACGAAACTGACGTTCTAATGCCAGCGCCCATTACTTATGCCCACCGCCTCGTCAAACAACAAGCAGAGGTCAGAAAATCCGGCAGACTTTCCTTTCTCCGCCCGGACGCTAAAAGCCAAGTAACTTTTACTTATGACGAGAAAGGCGCACCCAACGGGATTGATGCGGTTGTATTATCGACGCAACATGATCCAGACATTTCTCTTGCAGATCTCAGAGAAGCGGTAATGGAAGAAATCATCAAACCGATACTCCCCGCAAACTGGCTCCATGCAGAAACTAAATATCACATTAATCCGACTGGTAATTTTGTCACCGGCGGCCCTGTTGGAGATTGCGGCTTAACGGGGCGCAAGATCATTGTTGATACCTATGGTGGCATGGCACGGCACGGTGGTGGTGCTTTCTCCGGCAAGGACCCTTCAAAGGTTGACCGAAGCGCTGCTTATGCGGGTCGTTATGTTGCCAAAAATATTGTCGCCGCAGGGCTTGCAGATCGCTGTGAGATTCAGATTTCTTACGCCATTGGGGTTGCTGAGCCAACTTCAATCAGCATTGAAACTTTTGGAACAGGTAAAATCTCAGACGAGGCTATTAGTTTGTTGGTGCAAGAACATTTTGACCTTCGACCTAAGCAATTGATTGACATGCTTGACCTAAAAAGACCTATCTACAGAAACACAGCGGCCTATGGTCACTTCGGACGAGAAGAACCTGATTTCACTTGGGAGAGAACTGACAAAGCTTCCGATCTCGCAAAAGCACTCTAACAAAAGAGAGACAAGCGTGAAACAAGACAAATTATTTAGCTTTGAATTCTCAGCACCAAAATCTGACGAGGCCATTGTTAAAATTGGTAACATACATGAGAAGCTGAGCGCCCTAAACCCTCACTTTTTTTCTGTTACCTATGGTGCTGGTGGCTCAACCAAAGACGGTACTAAAAAGACCGTACTTGATATCCACGCAGCTGGATCAGCTGTAGCGCCTCATCTCTCATTCGGTGGTGACTCAAAAGAAAAAATCGCAAATCTACTAAATGATTATAAAGACGCGGGAGTTCGGCGTGTCGTTGCGCTAAGAGGTGATATTCCCTCCGGTATGGGTGCCTCTGTTAAAATGGCTTATGCAAATGAGCTGGTCGCTTTTATTCGGGCAGAAACCGGCGATCATTTCCACATAGAAGTTGCGGCTTATCCTGAAATGCACCCTGACTCTAAAAACGTCGAAACTGATCTAAGCTATTTTAAAGCCAAAGTCGATGCCGGTGCTGATAGCGCCATCACGCAATATTTTTATAATCCAGATGCATACTTTAGATTTCTGGATGCCAGCGCCAAACTAGGCGTCTCTGTCCCTATCGTACCCGGTATCATGCCACTCACTAACTACCGAATGCTAATTCGATTCTCTGATAACTGTGGCGCTGATATCCCGAGGTGGATTCGCAAACATTTGGAAACTTATCAAGATGACCCCGAAGCACTAAAAGCATTTGGCGAGGAAACAGTGACGCGCCTTTGTGAAACGCTGCTTGCAGGTGGCGCACCAGGCTTGCATTTTTATACGCTTAATCAGTCATTGCCTGTCCTGAAACTCTGGCGTAATCTCGGACTTTGAATCTAAGTTTTGTGCTATGGGATTTCCTCGGTTTTACACCGATCAAGCAATAGAAGAGAAAGTCATTATTGCAGGGTCTCGCGCCCACTACATGCGAAATGTTCTTAGACTTGCCCTTGGTGATCACCTATGTCTCTTTAATGGAAAAGGCGGTGAATACAAGGCACAAATCACGACGCTCAGTAAGCATGAACTCACTCTGGATATACTCGAATACTCTGATCAAAATAGACAATCAGGTCTGAAAATAGAATTGGGGCTTGCTGTCATCAAACGTGATGCTATGGATACTGCCATTCAGAAAGCAACTGAATTGGGCGTGCATAAGATTCAACCTCTCTTTTGTATTAACAATACCGTTTCACCAAAAGGAATCGACAAGCGTTTGCGTCATTGGCAAGAAATAAGCATCAGTGCCTGTGAACAATGTGGCCTCAATATTTTACCTGAGATTTCCTCGCCCCTTGATGCACAAACTTGGTTCGAAGGAGATGCAGATCTGAAGTTGATTGCATCCCCAGAAGCTAAACAAAACCTCCACAAACTAGCTGAGAACCCCGGAAATATATTCATCGCAATAGGACCGGAAGGGGGTTTTGCTGCAGAAGAAGTCTGTGATGCGATCGACAAGGGATTTAAAGAGATCAATTTAGGTACGAGGATACTTCGAGCGGACACAGCTGTAATCACCATGATGTCTTTGAGTCAGTATTGTTGGGGTGACCTGTAGTTTTCTATGTTAATGCGGGCTCCAGGATGCTTAGCTTCTTGTAACGAATAGCGCTTTGAGTGATGCACTTTGACTAGACCTCAATCATCCCCCAACAATTACTTTCCGTTAATTTACTCCGACCCCCTTCCTTCTCTGGCCTAATTGGAATAGGCAATACGTCGAATCTCAGACTCAACATAGTCAATGTCCGGAATGGCGACGACTTCATCGCCGTAACGGGCTCTCATCAGTTCCGTCTTTTCGACCTCCTCTCCTGTTTCGATTAATTCACCTTCCTTAATACGCACTAGCCTTGGTAGCTCTTGAGCAACAATCGCAAGATAATTAAAGTCACCTTCGCCGCTCAATGCACGAATAATGACAATACTCGCAGAGGACACGCTCACAAGCGAAAAGCTTGCTCTTTTCTGGGTTAACATTTCGAGAGAGGCCACCGCCACCTGAACCCCACGCCAGCCAAGAAAGCCCAGAAACCAATCAGGGGTTTCCGGTACTCGTTGTAGCGGTTCATATGGAATAATCTCTGCAACCGATGCGTTCGGAATAAGAATATGACTCTTCTGCAGGGACATAACAAAAACCGGTAGTTCTGGTTTCGGCTCTGACATAGGCTAGCTCTTTGTTTCCTCGATTACGGATTCGATTGTGTTGAGGAGATTTGCTTCCTGAAAAGGCTTCCCCAAATACTGATTAACACCCAGTTCAAAGGCCTGTTGCTTGTGCTTTTCACCTGTTCTGGAGGTGATCATAATAATAGGCAAACTTCCTAAACGAGGATCTCGTCGTACAGCCCGGAGGACGCCGAAACCATCCATCTTCGGCATTTCAATATCCAACAACATAATATCAGGATAATAGTCCTGAAGTTGATTGATGGCATCAACCCCGTCTTTGGCCGTCGTTACTTCCCAACCCTGACGCTCCATGAGGCGAGTAGTCACCTTTCTTACGGTGACGGAATCATCGACAATCATTATCTTACGCGCTTGATAGACAGGTTCTATTTCTACAATCTCAGGTTTATCTTCTTGTTCCTTTTGACGCGTTTCATGGTTTTGTACCAAAGCCATAACGTCGAGAATAATAACGACTCTACCGTCTCCTAGGACAGTAGCACCCGAGACACCACCGACTTCATTAAACTGAGGACCAAGGCTTTTTACCACGACTTCCCTACTACCAATGACTCGATCAACTTGCAGAGCAACAGAATCATCTCCACTTCGCGCCAGAATAACCGGCATTAATGCGACTTGTCCTTCTAATATGGGACCACCCTTCTTATTCAGCATTTCACCCATATAATTCAAGCGATAGGGTTGGCCTGCATATTCAAACATGGGTGCATCAGGTTGGTAATAGGCTTCTAATTCGTAAGGGCTGACTCGCACAATACCTTCGATAGTATTTAACGGCACTGCAAATGTTTCGTCTTTTACCACGACCATTAAGGCGCGATTAATCGAAACTGTAAAAGGAATGCGAATTGTAAATTCAGTACCTACATGCATAGTGGAATCGATCGTAACTGACCCACCAAGTTGTTTGATTTCGCTATTGACAACATCCATGCCGACGCCGCGACCGGATATTTGTGTTAGTTTTGCAGCGGTACTAAATCCGGCATGCATGACAAATTGCATGACATCCTGATCACTTACATCAGAATCTTTTGTAATAATTCCGCGCTCAATGGCTTTGCTTTTTACCGCCTCAACATTGATACCACCGCCATCATCACTAATCGTTAGCAGTACATAACCACCCTCTCGAGAGAGACGCATGCTTATTCGGCCTGTTTCCGGCTTATTGGCTTCCTTCCTTTTTTCCGCACTCTCAATACCATGGTCAACGACCAGAAGATAATGCTGGAAACAATGTAGATAACTCTTTTACTTTTGGAAAAGGTTGGTCTTACGGAGCAGAGTTGTTT
>JAESSY010000173.1 GCA_016763855.1 Pseudomonadales bacterium | reverse complement strand
TCCAAAGAGACGATAAAGCTGCTGGTGCCCATCATTACTTGATCCATCTTACGGAAGCCTTTAGACCGGAGCTTGCCGTAGGGAGTGCGGATCAACTAGGCGGCCTAATGCCAGCTGCCGGTCATTTAGTTCACATGCCATCTCATATCTATATGCGAGTGGGTCGATACAAAGATTCTTATGATGCAAATGTAAAGGCAGTAAAGGCCGATGCTGGCTACCTCAGTTCTTGTCGGGCTCAGGGAATTTATCCCCTAATGTATTACCCCCACAATACGCACTTTCTCGTTTGGTCAGCGATGTTTTTAGGCAGAAGTGGGGATGCTTATCAGGCGGCTGTTCAAGTTGTTGAAAATATTCCAGATTTTGCGCGTCCCGAGGAGTGGAGTGCGAGTGAAACTTTTCGCAGCCAAAAAATGGTGGTGCTGGTCAGGTTTGGTCGCTGGGATGAAATGCTAGGCTATCCAAAGCCCGCTGCAAGCGACAAGTTTTTGACGGGAATTTGGCACTACGGGCGGGGTCTTGCGTACCTTAATCAAAACAATTTGACGAAGGCTCAAAAGGAGTTAGAAGCTCTGGGTAAAGTCCAGAAATCCCTTGCTGGCGGTAAGCGATATAGGATTGGCTTTTCTACTGCAGATTCGTTACTGGATATTGCCATCGGTGTACTCGATGGTGAGATCTTGGCAAAAAATGGTGATATGAGCGATGGGATAGCGCGGCTTGAAAAGGCAGTGCGCATTCAAGATGGACTTATGTATAACGAACCTCCTTCTTGGTATTTTCCGGTTCGACACATTCTTGGTGCCGTGTTACTTGATGCTGGTTTAGCATCAGAAGCCGAGGTCGTTTACTGGGAAGATTTGAGGCGCAATCCTAATAATGGATATGCATTGTTCGGTATAGTGAAAAGTCTTGAAGCACAAAAGAAAAGTAATATCGCCAAGGTCATGCGCGAACGATTTGAAAAGGCTTGGGCCTACGCAGATGTAAGCTTGCAAAGTTCAAGGTTCTAGGAGCCGGGTCAAGCCCTTTGCAATGAATGTCGAAGGCGCTATCTCTGATACGGTTTAGAATTTCATGTCCGGTATCGTGGATAGAAATTTGCGAATATTGGACTACTCAAATGCGCCAATTCCTCTAGTATTAAAAGGTTAGTAGAAAAGTAGATATATGCGATGGGTCTCCCTAGTCTCAATCTAACGCTCGAGAGTGTATTAGATAACATGCCATCTGCCGTCCTGGTCTCAAATGTAGACGGGGATATCGTTTATGCCAATGAGATGGCCGTAAAATTTTTGGGTTATAGCCTCTCTGAACTGTCGAAGATGACGATACACGACCTTGTACCCGATAGGATACGACCTCGTCATTCCTTCCTTCAACAAAGCTATTTGGAAGCCCCTTTTCAAAGGTCATTACATGCCGGGCCGGGAAATATTCAAGTAAAAACCAGAAGTGGGGAGCTTATTGCGGTTGACATAGCCTTGAACCACATGAATACAGAAAATGGTGAAACAAGGATAGTTTCTGTTATACAAGATGCCAGTGTCAGAACCAGTATTGAACATGAAACCAGACAATTTTACAAAGGTTTGTCGGGCAGCCAGCAATCACAAAACGACTTAAGAAGCCTGGGGCAAGATTTAGTTTGGCGTTGTGATCTTAAAGGGAGCTTTACTTATGTGAATCATCGTTGGCAAGAGTTACTTGGTTACGAACCCAGTTCAATGCTAGGCGAACCCTTAGACTCATTTTTGAAGCCTTGTGAAAGAACTCGCGCGGGAGGTGAATTCAATCATCTTCTTAGAGAAGGATCTCAGATTACCGGGTTTAAAACAGTATTTTTTGATAAAAAAAATGAAGAAGTCCATCTTCTTTTTAATGCAAAACTTATAAAAAATAATGACGATGTGTTAACTGGAATTCAAGGTACGGCGACGGATATTACGCAATTGCAACTGGCAGAAAAGGAACGCCAGGCTATTGAAGAACGGCTCCTTAATATTCAAAAGCATGAAGCCTTAGGACGTCTCGTAGGGGGTATTGCACATGATTTCAATAACCTGCTACATGTCATCCTTGGTAATGCCTCTCTTATTGTCGATGAAGCGTTAGTTGAGGATAAGGACATGGGTCTGGTAGATCAGATTATGAAAGCAGCTGACAAAGGTACGAGCCTTGTCAAACAGCTTCTCACCTTCGGAAAACCGACGGGAAGTAATCGACTTGGCCTTGATACCGCTAATGCAATACGTCAAGACGTAAACCTGTTGGAGCAAATGTGCGGAAATAACTGTCAACTCAAATTGGCGCTAGTTGAAGATTTACCACTTGCCAATGCTAACGCGGGGCAATTCAGTCAAGTATTATTTAATCTCGTTCTGAATGCACGAGATGCCATGAATGCTAAAGGTGAGATTCAAATAGAATGTTATGAAGTTAGACATGCATCGAGCAATAAAAAATCCTATGGTGGGTTCAGGCATGGCGCAATCGTGCTGCGGGTTATAGATAGCGGGGTGGGAATGGACAATAAGACAAAGCAGCTAATATTCGATCCATTTTTTACGACGAAAGGACCTGACAAGGGCACTGGGCTGGGTCTTTCGACAGTTTTTAGTATTGTCAGGCAATCCGGCGGTGAAATTCAGGTTGATAGCGAACCCGGTAAAGGGACAACCTTTACGCTGCTTTTTCCTTTATTTCAGCATATTGATGCTCTGCCATTCAATCAAGTAGATCAGTTTGAACATTTAGAGGGTTCGGAAACAATACTGTTGATGGTTGCAGAGAAAAGTGAAAGAAGCTATTTAAAACGATCACTAAGTTTGCAGGGATATCACATATTGCTTGCCGAAAACTTGGATCATGCTTTAGAGCTTTCCGTAAACAAAGATCTTGTCATTGATCTTTTGATCATTGATGTGAAAAGCGAAAAAGCGGGCGGTATTTTTCTGGAAAAAACAATCAGTAGAGACCACCCAAATCTTAAGACTATTTTTGTAGCAGATTCGGATTGCAAAATAATCGAATCAGATTTTCAGGGTGAATCACTTGCTGAATTCTTAGTCAAGCCTTTTACTCTTATCACACTCTTAAAGTTAACGCGCGCTACACTAACAGCCCAAATCCCCAGATAGAGATTCGATATCACCTAGAAGCATTCCAATTGCCTCTTTCTAACTCAATCACAGTCTAGCTCGACATCTTATATGAGCGTTCTAACCAAAGAACCTTCCTCATTGTGAGCTA
>JAESSY010000172.1 GCA_016763855.1 Pseudomonadales bacterium | reverse complement strand
TACCTGACACATGTGCTTGAAGTATTGCCTGGCGTAACCAGCGAAGCTGAGCTGGATGCGCTTTTGCCTTGGAACGTTAAATTACCTGATTGATTGGGTTAGTTCTTGGGTGTTGGTTGATCGCTTACGTATGAAATAGGCCAAGCCATTTTAGAAAAAGCACTGCCTGAGGCACTGCTCTCGAGTATAGAGGCTCACGATAAAGCACTACGGACAAAGCAAACTGATGACTTTGTCTATGCCGTTCGCTCTTCCGCAACCGCTGAAGATATGGGTGATGCCAGTTTTGCGGGCCAACACGACACCTACTACTATGTGAATTCTGAGCAGCTTCCCCTGATGATTAAAAAATGTTGGGCTTCCCTTTGGGCAGAAGGCGCTTATTCATATAGAGAATCTCAAGGCATAGAACATCGGCAAGTCAATATGGCGGTGGTCGTCCAAGAAATGATTCCCTCTGAAATTTCTGGCATCACGTTCACTAGCGACCCTCTAAGTGGTAACGAGAATTTCATTGTCACCGATTGCAGTTGGGGTATGGGTGCCGCTATTGTCGATGGACGGGTAAGCCCTGATCATTACACAGTCGATAAGTCCACCGGCAAGTTAGTGACCAAAAGAATAGCGGACAAAAAGTTCATGGTGCCCTCGTCCATCACAGATGACGAGTCAAGACTGGTCGCGGTACCCTTTTCACTTCGCAACAAAGAGTGTTTAAACACAAAACAAATTGAACTGGTTTCTCACTGGGCATTGAAAAGTGAAGATTATTTTGGATGCCCACAAGACCTTGAATGGGCTTTTTCTAAAGGTGAGTATTATTTGCTTCAATCAAGGCCCATAACGGCATCAGGCGAAAAGAAGGACGACATTCCCAAGGGCACCTATGTTCTCTTTAAACCCTTTATCGAAAACTTTACGGATCCCCTACTCCCCTTAACCCAAGATCTATTGGTCAAACTCTTCCCGATGATGAATATCATCCAGGGGCGAGTGTATCTAAACCTTAAACATATTCGTCTATTGTTGCCTTTTAAAATGACCGAAGCTGAAACAGCAGAAATTGCTTATCTTAGTCACAACAATAACTTTAAGCCGCGCTTATCCTGGCCAAAAATACTCCTTCTTATCGTCATTCTTTATATCAATAATCTTAATGTCGGTGTTCTCTATCAACGAACCAACCATATGCCCATCGATTTTATGAGTTCCTTTAGAAAGAAATTTCAGCGAGTCGTTGATGACGATAATATTGATGCTCCCGGTGCTCTAGAACACCTCTTCTTCAAATCTGGATTTTTCGATCCTGTTGGCAACATGCCTCTCATGGTCAATCTAGCCGCACCAAGATATATGCTTTATATGCCTATTTTGTCACACTTACTTAAGCTATGGATCCCAGAAATTCGCGAAGATGCAGCTGCACACTTAACAGCGGGATCAGAAGGTGTGTTCTCCACAGACATGGGTCGTCAGATTTGGCACCTGTCAGTTATTGCAAAAAATGAAAATGATGTGAAAGAAATTATTAATTCAAATGAATCAAGTCTGGCGTTAACGCTATTGAAAAATAACCCAAATGCCAAAGAATTTATGTTGGCACTTGAGGGTTTTCTCGGCACTCATGGCCACAGAACGATCAAAGAATTTGAACTCAATTCATATCGATGGGAAGAAGATCCTGCTCCTATCATATCCATGATCAGAAATTATTTTCAATCAAAAGTAGACCCCACTAGTTCAGAACAATCTATCAACGAGAAACGGCGTGAATTCGCCGAAGAAATAAAAGGAAAACTAAAAGTTCATAACTTGGAAAATGCCACAGGTATAAGATGGAAAATCATTAAAACTTTAACTGACCAGACAAAATATTTTATTCGGCTACGAGAAAATTCAAGATTTTTTCATATCATGGGGTTTTACGCCATTAGACTAAAAGTTTTAAAACTGGAAAAATACTTGTTGTCGACAGGAAAATTAAAATGTAAAGACGACATTTTTTACTTGAACTGGGAGGAACTGTCAAAATTAAAAGACGGTAGGCTAGAATGGGCTGACCTTGAAGATACCATGCGCGCAAGACGTATGGACTATATTCGACTTTCAAAAATTAAACCCAGTAAAACTTTCGGTATAGACGTGCCTAAACAAAATCCCTTTGTAGAAAATCAAATACATGGGCAAGGCGCGCCCCCAGGTCAATATGAAGGCTTCGCAAGAGTCGTCACAGATCCGACAACAGATGCCGAGTTACATCCTGGAGAAATACTGATTGCGCCTTATACTGACCCAGCCTGGACGCCCCTCTTTCTTACTGCTAGTGCTGCAGTTGTCGAGGTAGGAAGCTTTTTATCCCATGCCGGCACCATTGCAAGAGAATACGGTATGCCTTGTGTTGTCGATGCATCAGACTGTATGGCGCGAATCAAAACCGGGGATCGAATACACGTAGATGGTAGCACTGGACAAATCAGCTTTATTGTAGAAAGAGAAACTGAGGCAGCAGTAGATGATTGAAATATTTGGCTTTTTCGTAGGGGTGCAACTTACCATCAATTTTTTTGCTTCTTGCTACAGAATCATTGATTTATGGTACTGCCTTAATGAACACCTTGTCTCGATACTATCTAGAATCAGCATAAACTTGTTACTGATTGTGATTTGTTATCTATTGGGTAACGAAGCCTTTAATTCTGGCTTAATAGCGGGACAAATATTTTTTAGCTTTTACCACTTGTGCATATTCTGGCTAGGCCAATTACTGGTCATTCTCTTACGTTAAGGTACTAACTAATCAAAGAAGCCAATAATCTTACAAACAGTTTTAACCGCTTACTGCTACATCCGCGAATCTTATTCGCGGCATGAGTGAAGACTTCTGCCAGTTCCAGGTTTGTTGATCCCCAATCATTGAAATATTCTTCAACATTTCGTAAAAGTTTCCCGCCACTGTTATACCTCTAACAGCTTGTATCCGTTCACCATTCTGGCATAAATACCCAGAAGCGCCAAAACTAAAGTTGCCAGAAATAGCATTAGCACCAGAGTGCAAACCCGTTAAGCCTGTAATCTCTAGATACTCTCCTGATTGAAGAGACTTCTCGTCATCCGTACCCTTGGCAATCTCCATTTGATGGATACCCACACCCAAAGTACTTTTTGGCCCTCTACTTGCGTGACCCGTTGATGCCACATCAAAATATGAGGCTGTAACACTATTATGAAGTAAAGTCTCCAATCGACCTTTTACAATCAGGGGTGTTTTTTTCGTCGAAGTACCTTCAGCATCGAACAAGGTATAACCAAACCCGTCTAGACAGGCAGGCTGATCAAAAATATTTAAGCGAGGATCTGCGACTAGGCTACCTAATTTATCCCTGAGAGGATTCACACCCTCTTTTGCCGATTTACCAGAGAACATCATTGAGAAAACATCGAATATCGAAACCTGCGTTTCGTCGTCAAAAATAACATCGTAATGCTTAGCAGGTACCGGTGTACCTTTTAAAATCCCCATGCAATTTTCATAGGTCAGGGCAACAATCGCTTCCGCATCCAGATCCGAAAACAACCTCGCTGCTTGCCCAACGCCTTCCATCGCATTGTGCTCTCCATCTTCGATCAGCGCATAAGCATAACTTGAGCACATCCGTCCTTTCGATTTAGCAGTAAGACCGGCACTAGAAAAAACATGCCGTTGTCCAGTGACATCCTGCACACCATTATAAGGCACATTTTTAACCTTATCTTTCGCTGCCAGGCTCTTCTCAAGATCGAGAATCATGCTTATTTTTTCATCGATGGTCGTATTTTCTTCTGGACATAAAAGCGCATCGTCAGTTTTAAGCTTGGCACTGTTTGGTAAAATCTTTTCGTGGTTTTCAACGGCAACAAAACTGGCATTCAGAAGGGCCTGGTCTAACATAGATTTTAATGCATCAGGATCGGATGCCTCGCTATAGGCTGTCCCTACGCGACCATCCTTAATCACTCGTAAACCAAATACCTGGCTAGAGCTCACCTTATATTCTTCTAGTTCTCCTTGCCTTGCCTTGAGAGAAAGCGACTGTCCTTCATCAACAATCAGATCACCTGTTGCTCCCTGCTTTGCCACATCAGCTAATATATTTTCTGCTAGATTCTGGACATTCATTAGGCATTTCCTCCCACTAAAATATCATCTACTTTCAATGTCGCTTGGCCAACTGAAGTGGGTACAGCACCAGAAACCGAACCACACATACCACAGGCTAGCGCAAAATCACTTCCTACCATCGAAATTTCTTTAAGCACTGCCGGGCCAGTACTGATTAAGGTTGCCGCTTTAACTGGATGCTGAATTTTACCATTCTCAATATAGTATCCCTCGGTCACTGCAAAATTGAACTCACCTGTTCCTGGTTGCACTGAACCGCCTCCCATGTGCGAAGCAAAGATACCCTTGTCAATCGATGCAACCATGTCATCCAAATTGTCTTTGCCCGGTTCAATAAAAGTATTTCTCATTCTTGAAGCCGGAGCATATTTATAGGATTCACGTCGACCAGATCCTGTTCTTGCAAAACCGGTCTGTTCAGCTCCTATTTTATCTACTAGGAAACTCACCAATTTGCCATCTTTAATAAGCTGAGTACGTTGCGTTGACATGCCCTCGTCATCAATATTGATTGAGCCCCACTCTTTTGTCATCGTGCCATCATCCACAGCGTTAACGATAGGGTTGGCAATCATCTCACCCATTTGATCGTGAAACACCGAGGCTTTTTTTGCTACCGAAGTTGTTTCTAACAGATGACCGCAGGCCTCATGAAAAATAACACCCCCGAATCCTGAGCCAATAATCACAGGCATCCGACCTGACGGACAAGGTTTGGCGCCAAGATTAACAAGTGCTTGCCTTGCCGCCTCTTCTCCTGTTTTTTCTGCGCTAATGCCATCGAGAATTTCCCAACCCATCAATCCGCCATCATTCCAGCTACCTGTTGCTTGTTCTCCTCCATCCGACGCAATAGCTGTCATAACAGCTCTGATATAATTTCGTGTGTCACCGGTATGCAGGCCCTCACTATTGAATATTTCAATGCACTGCTCCCGCTGCATACAGGTTCCGCGAGTCTGGGATATTTGATTCCCAGCAGCTCGTGCCACACGATCTGCACTTAGCAAATACTTAATTTTGCTTTCTACTTCCGAATCTATAGATAGAATTTTTTCCGCATGGTGGATATCTTTTACCTCTGAAAAATCAAAATTAGCTGCTGAGCTAACAGGATCACGTAAATCTTTAGCGGCTAACTCCGAAACTATTCTTCGCAACTCATCTAATTCTATTTTATTGGTGTACCCATAAAGTACTTTGGTCCCATAGACGAGGCGCAACCCTATACCAAAATTAATACCAGACTCAACTGATTTCACTTCAGTGCTGAGCGTACTGACAACATTGGATTCATTTTTTTCTATATAGATCTCGGCAAAATCTGCACCTAAAGATAGCGCATGATCAATTACTGAATCAGCGGTAGATGTATTTAACATTAGAAATTAGTCCTGATATCAAGAATGTGAAGTGTAAACCACAATGGCCTCAGTAACAGTAAAACTTGAGTGCTAGGAGAAGGATAACTTCACGGATGAAGACGAATGTCTTCATCCGTGACATAGCGGTTTATTTTTTCTCTGGCTCATCTTCTGAATTGCTTTCTGAATCACCTTCTGATTCTTCAACCGATGTTTGTACCACTTCCTCTATATCTTCTTCAGCTTTCTCTTCCTCATGAAAGCCCGGCTCATCTAGCCATATATATCCGCCATGATCTTCTTCAGGCCAGGGAGAAAGTGGAAATGGTCGGATTTCTGTATTGAAAGTTTGAAAGTCCAATATTTCATAAATATAAACACTAAGGTTTTTCCCAAACTTCAAAAGGGGCAAATTGGCTCTCCCTGTGACTAGTACAGAAACAAATTGAACCAATACAACAAAGGCAAGAATGGCCTTGGCAAAGCTATAAGCGAACATAAATAACACCATGTTCAGTGCTCTAATCCAAATACTGGGATTGACTAAGTTTTCTCTTGTTTCATTTTTCATCGTAATTTCCTGATCTAATTAGTAATGCTGAGTTCGACTTTTGAGGCGCTGTAGAAACTACATATGGCCATTCTACAAAATTTAAAGAAAGCAATTTTGATACCAGGTCATTTTTCTTTTTTAATTCAGCGAGTTAGAAATTCAGTTGTGTAGCGTATTGGTCAAATAGACCTTTTATGATAGGATTCCTCACCCAATTATGGCTCCTCTCTGAAATGAAAATCATCCATTAATAGAAAGTAAATAAATAAAATAGGACCGTTCATCCCGGCAGGAAGGTGCAAAATTACCGTCCGTCTAATATTGAGGTGATGCCGTTCACAGTTTCTAACACCTACCCTGTTTTATAGGATGAGGAAGTTTAATCTAGTTCAACACATTACGAGTAGAGTTTAAAACATGGACGTAAGACTATTGCTAAGGGGCGGCGGGATTTTCTTAGCATTGTTAGTGACATTTGCTACAAATATCAATGATAATTTCATATCACGCATGGGGCTAGATCCTAATTATGGATTCATCATCGTTGCGGCACTCTTAATAACCCTATTTGTTATTGATCGACACGAAATGATTATCGCTGTTGTTCTGCTCTTCTGTCTAAATGCAAATATGCCAACGGAATTTAGCCTTAATCTTGGATTTGACAGGGATTATTATACCGGCTTAATGATGGCGCTCTTACTGCAACCACTTACTTCACGACTGATGGTCTAGAATGAATGGGTACTATTTCGAGGAAGTTTCAGGAATTTCCATAACAGACATTTTTGGCAAGGGTGTCATAAACATGATACCACCATGGGCTTGATCCATATCAGCCTTAAAAAAAACATATTCAAAAATTTCATCGGCAATATCTGGGCTCACCATGACTTCAAGAATTTCTTTCTCTCGCTGCTCACCGAAACCTCTTCCCGATGAAAACTTACCTATCCCTCGGGCATAGTGAAAATTAGCACTATAGATACCATGGTCATCAATCAATGACTTTTGCACCGCCGCAGACTTACCTTTCGGCAATATACAAGTAATTTGTTTTACGTCAGATAAGATATTCACGCTGATTGTTCCATTATTCGATCTACAACTTCTTTTGGGATAAAGGTCGCAGCTTTCTCTAACTTAGTAATATAGATAATACCCGCACCTGGAACATCCAACTCAGCGGCAAAATACATGCGTTCAAATATTCTGTCTACCTGATCATCTGCTACCAGTGTTGTTATTATTTCTTTCTCTACATCTATCGCCAGGCCTAACAATCCAAGTCGTTCGCGAACACCACTACCAATTCCGTAGTAGATAGTAGCGCCTTGAGCGCCCGCATCCTGAGCTGCCTTAACGACCCCATCTGCTTTGCTACGTTGGACCACACAGGTAATCATCGAAACATCTGTCAATACCGTTAATTCTCGTGCACTCATGCTGTTACAACCTCTGTTGTTACATTCTCATGTCTCTTAGAAATTTTCCACTTGATAAACAAACCAGTAGACAATACCGCGACTATCGGACCAATAGATGCCATAGACAATATACCGAAGCCTTCTACGGCATCTAGCGCATTACCGAAGCCTAGACCCATCGCCAACACCAGTGGAACTGTCACGGGTCCCGTAGTCACTCCCGCACTATCCCAGGCAATATTGACAAATTCTTCATTCGAAAAATAAGTCAAAGTCATCGCAAGGATGTAACCCGGCATCAGTAAGTAGGCTATGGGAATATTAAATATGATCTTAGCAACGCCAAGTGAAATACCTGTCGCAACACCTAGAGATACGGCATACATCAATGTTGATTTCTTAAAAGAGCCATTCGTCAAATTTTCGACTGTCATACCAAGCGCATTTAATGCTGGCTCAGCAAGGGTGGCACCAAAGCCTAGTAGCCAAGCAAATATAAGCGCAATGACTAGACCCAAACCAAATATATACAATGGGGAATCGCTGACTGTATCAAGTTCTGTGAATGCCGCAGGTACCAAACTACCGCTTTGAGCACCCAGAGCAGACAATCCATAGCTTAAACCAAGATTAAAAACGATCATTCCGAGTATGCATAGGAAGATGCCAAAACCAATTGTGCCCAAATTGGGTATCTTCTCACGTAACAAAACTGTCATCACTAACATTAAGAAGATCACAAGAGGAACGATTGCGCGAATGCCACCGACTATTTCGAGGCCGGGAGTGACTTCATACCAAGGTAATTCGACTGCTGCAGCTGAAGCGCTTTGTGCCGCCGCAATAATTTCCTGCGGAGAAGTTTGAGTCGATACAAATAAGGTCAATATCATGACCGCGACAACGGGAAATAGAGAAGCTAGAGTAACGATACCAAAACCTGAAAGTGAATCGCTTCCTTTACCAGCGGCCCGCGCTATACCGATACCGAGAGACAACACCAGTGGCACCGTGACAGGTCCGGTGGTTACCGCACCACAATCAAAGGCCAAACCGATTACTTTTGATAATTCTGGATCAAATGCCATATATAGTGATACGAGCAAAACCGGCGCCAAGGTCATATAGATCAGCGGCTTTAGACTCCAACCATAAATGAATCTAACCGTACCCAGAGACGCAGCGAGACCAACCCCCACTCCGACTGAAAGCACAAGCGCGCCAGACCAGTCATTCAGCAAAGCATACAAATAGGGTGCACGGGCAACGTCGACCAGAGAACCCGCAGTCTGCAGAGCACCGATTGCAGGCTCTGCAAATGTGACGGCAATACCCAATAGAAAAACGACAAAGACAACAACCACTAGACTTGCTTTTGCTGGCAATGAAGTACCTAGTAATTCTCCAAAAGGCATCAATCCAACCTTGAGCCCTTCCATAAAAACCATCAGCCCAATAATGACGGCAACCAGACCAGCGCCAATCGTGAGAGAATCAGAAACACCCTGTTGCAGTATAAAAACCTGGAACAGAACGAGATAGACTGCCAAGGGGACGACAGCACTAAATTGTTCCATGAACCTAACAGATATATAAGGCTTCAATAGCCTGTAGACATCCCCTGACCCGACATTCAGGCTCTGGGGTTTATGAGGTAATTCTTGACCGTCTTTAGAATGTTCAATCGGAGGAATCATCTCGTTGTAGCTTATTTTATCGAGATGGACGTTCAATTCTCTACCGAATTGACCGAAAGAAATCTGGCTAGTGTTCATATGCGAACTGCTATTTGAACTATCGTCCAGAGACATATTTGCCCCTTTTTATTTTATTCTTTAAACTTATACT
>JAESSY010000171.1 GCA_016763855.1 Pseudomonadales bacterium | reverse complement strand
TTCGGGGTTACTTTCATCGCTTGCTCTAGTTTGATTTAGGGGCGAGAAGTTAACTATATTTAGATGGGATTGAGTAGAATGTGCTTCTTTGATCGCTTACGCTTAAAGTCGGGGCAGAACCTCTTGGAAAAATGATGGGGCCTTTTCTAGCTGATTATGCCAGTCATTACAATTATCGGCATAAAAGGTGTGGCTACGTCTTCCAAAATCGCTTTAAATCAATTCTGTGTGATGCGGATCAATATCTAAACCAACTCATAAGTTATATACATCTTAATCCATGGAAGGCCGGCATGGTAAAGAACCTTACTGCACTCGATCACTATCCGTGGACAGGCCATGCTGGATTGTTAGGGAGACACGTTCAGGATTGGCACGCAATAGACAGTGTGCTCAGTTTGTTTTCAGATAATCGCTTACGAGCCAGACGATCTTATCGAGAATTTATCGCAGCAGAAATGTGCAACCCTCAAAATAATAACCTGTCAGGTGGCGGCCTTGTAAGAAGCTATGGTGGATGGGATAGTGTTCAGAGAATAAGAAGAGAACATGAAACCCGTATCGGTGATGAGCGCATTCTAGGTAGTAGTGATTTTGTAGAAGCAGTCCTAGCAGATGATTCCATAGGGAGGAGTGAGCAGGCCGAATGTGATTTACGCGGTTGGACAATGTTGACCTTAAGTACGGCAATTTGCCGACACTTTGGCGTAGATGAAACGACGATCGTAAATCGGGGGCGGAGCAATGAGTTGTCAACCGCTCGTCAACTTATTGCTTATTTATCACTCAAAGTTCTCGGCGTTCGTTCTCGCGAAATTCAGACTCACCTTAAAGTCAGTCAATCTGCGATTTCTAAGCTGGTTAGAGAAGGACAGAAACATTGCCTGAGAGAAAATCTTACGTTATTAGACTTGTTAGATGATCGTTAAGTCATAAAGTCCTCAGTGTCCCTCATCGTTGCACTATGAGGCTTATCATTGGTGGTTGCATATATTATTTATCATAAAGTTCGGGCCCCATCCCTTCTGAAAATCCGAAATGGTTGTCCCAATCCAATTGAGTTCGCCCAAGTGCTAGTTGCTTAAAGATTTCATAAGGATCGTTTAGACCTGACAACAGATTTACTTCTTCAGAAGAAAGAATGTGTCCATATGCTGGCTGATTTTTTCTCAACATAATTTGCACAAAGACCATTAGCATGAATATCGAACTGCTTGGCAATATATCTCTTTTCATCGCAGCGAATTTTAGTTTTGACGTATCCACGTTGTTCGTTTGAGAGTCGATATGTACGTGTATAAATTCAAGTGCGTTCCGAAGCATTCTTCTCTGAGGTTCTATTTTTTGAAGACTTTCAATATCTCCCTGTATTGCGCTGGTAAGCACCTCAGTGGCGGTATTTTTTAATAGCAGATTCATTCCCCGTATAGTTTCTTTTAAGGCGTAGGGGCGCACACAGGCTGAAGAGCAGAGGCGACATCTGGATATTTCAATCCCAATGATATTGTATGTTTGGTTTTTTGAAGTTAAGTCACATACTGCTCTGCAGGTTTCATTTGTGCAAAAAGCTAACAAGGTTGTCGTATCCACCGAGAACCACTTACAAATAAAGGTTTCGTTTCCGGCTGACCTATATTTTTCTATAGATTCTTTTGCTGATTTTAGGTTATCCAGGATCTTTAGCTTTGGTACAGTTGACTTGGCCCCCTCTAACGAGAAGTATGAATTTAGAAGAGAGTGTTCATTTAGGACTACGATGAAGCTCTGAATCTTTAACGACACTAACGAAACGCTAGCTATATAAAACTGACCTGAAAAAAGATAACTACTAGCGGATAGCAATTTGTCATTGACCCTGTGTTTTTCATTTTGGATGTCTTGGATTGGTGCAAATACCTTTGGCGTGTTGAGAAAAGAAGATTTAACATGGAAAGCACCGGTTTGATAATCATATCCTGCGTAAATCCAATCATCTGAACCGCTCCTTTCTAGCACAAACAGCGCAGGCTCAGCCCAGTATTGCCCATAGTAATCTAATCGTAAACCAATGAATGCTCCACCAACAAACATTTCAATCAAGTCTTCGTTGGCCGACAAGAAATAGAGATATGCCAATATCATAGTGAGTAATTCTTTTTCTGATTTTACAAATTGGCCTCTAAATTTATCAATTAATGTCTCGTTAATGCTTTTGTATGGAAAAGTTAAGCTTCCAATTTGTGTTAGTCTCAGATTTTCTTCGATGGATCCGATCCCGTCAGCGTTGTACCTGTAAAGCTTTGGTACCCCGTCATTGTGGAATGCTAGTATCATTTCAATTTCGGCATATCTGGTCCGTGGTGTCGTGCTAATATGGGCAGAATTTATTGCTTCAAGTGCGCTGCGCCCTCGCTCAACCTCAGTTATTAGGATCTCTAAAAAACTTATGGACGTGGCAATATCACCGGCAAATATAGCGGCCATTGATTCACTGACAATATTGATTTTGTTGGCTACTTCTTCCACTTTCATTCCATTGACAAAACGTTCTTGTTGGCCAATAGAAGTGGTTCCATTAGTGGGGTTCAGCGTAATTCCTCGAGATATTGCCGAGTCTGCGATCAGGTACGCGGATTTACCATTAATAAAACCTACGCCATAAGTCACTAAGTTTGGAACTCCGAATTTGCAGCATGCTCACAACAATACAGGAATCTGTGAACCATATCTTTGCACCCAATGCGCACCCAGAGAAGTATTGGTCGGATATCTGTTGGATGATTGTCCCTGTATCCCATTAAAAATGGTGCCCCGAGCAGGAGTCGAACCTGCCACCCTCCGCTTAGGAGGCGGATGCTCTATCCATCTGAGCTATCGGGGCGTGATCGTAATTGTAACAGAATCAAAACTGGCTCTAACAGTGATTGTCTATTATGATTTTCAAAATCATTTTTCGAGCCCACATGAGCAACATCCCACAAATACTACGCGACACGAAAACAATCGCGATTATAGGTCTTTCCAAAAACCCTTCTAAAGCCAGCAATGAAGTGGCTCGATACCTTATGCTTTATTACACGATTATTCCGGTGAATCCGCGGTATGAAGAAGTACTTGGTTTGAAGTGCTATCCAGATCTTGCGTCTGTGCCGGTTCAGATTGATATGGTCGATGTCTTTCAACGCAGTGAGGCAGTGATGCCCTTCGTCGCACCCAGTATTGAAGCGGGGATTAAATGCTTCTGGATGCAGATGGATATTCGGCATGAGGGTGCTAGGCTTGAACTTGAGTCGGCGGGGATTTATGTTGTCGAGGATAAATGCACAAAAGTAGAACATGCAAAAGTAGAACATATATAAATAGATGGGTAAAAAGACGATCTCAATGTAATAAATTCGTCAGTTGGCGTGTCTAATTCTTCTAAGACAAAAATAAGCATATAAATGAACCAGAAAATCTCCATTATCATCCCTGTGTTAAATGAGGCTACTCGCATTCGCGCTTTGCTTGCGGAATTATCTGATTCACCAGAAAAGTCTGATGTAGAAATTATTGTCGTTGACGGAGGCAGTCAAGATGAAAGCGTCGCGGTTGCCAAAGAATATCCTTGCACTGTGCTGGCTTCAAATCCAGGCCGAGCTAAACAAATGAATCTAGGTGCCGAAGCTGCGACTAACAATACATTACTGTTTTTACATGTTGATTCTTTCCCGCCAACTGACTTCAAAAGCTTTATCACTTCAGGTTTAGAACATTCAGGCAAGTCATGGGGTAGATTTAACGTAAAATTAAGCGGTCAGCAGTGGTTGTTGAGAATCGTCTCAAGCATGATGAATTGGCGTTCCGCAATGACGGGTATCTGCACAGGAGATCAAGGCCTATTTATGACAAAGGCAGTTTTTGACGCTATCGACGGCTTCCCCGATATCCCGCTAATGGAAGATGTTGAAATAAGCCGAAGACTCAACACATTATCCAAACCTTTAGTGATTAAAACAGAACTCGCGACATCGAGTCGTCGTTGGGAGAAAGAAGGTATAGTGAGAACTATTTTATTGATGTGGCAGCTTCGTGCCCTTTATTTTTTCGGTGTATCCCCTGCCAAGTTGGCCTTACGCTATCGACCAAGTTGTGATTGAAATGAAACCCAAGTTGATGATTTTCTGCAAGTCGCCTATTCCGGGTACGGTTAAAACCCGCCTGATCCCGTCAGTTGGCGAAGACGCAGCCTGTAAATTACATATCGAGCTTGCGACACGACAGATAAAGGATTGTCTTAATCCCGTGATTCTCGCATCAGCCGATGTGGAATTATGGTGTACCCCAGATACTAACGCTGAGTTCTTTCAGCAGTTTGATTTACCCCTTAAGCTCCAAAAGGGGGATGATCTGGGAGATAGAATGTCCCATGCCTTTGAGTCACTTAATGTGCCGGGGATATTGATTGGTATTGATTGTCCTAATTTGTCAGCTGCGTATATTCTCAACGCGATAGAAAAGCTTGGTACCCATGACGCAATCATCGGGCCAGCTGAAGACGGAGGATACGGGCTGATTGGCCTGGGTAATATGAATGCTGTTTCAAATAAAAAGGTATTCGAGAATATTCCATGGAGCACCGACAGTGTTTGCGCCGATACATGCACTGTCTTCAATCAAGTTTATAAAAACTGGTCGCTTCTACCTTTACTCTGGGATGTAGATCGAGAAGAAGACATCATTCGTTACGAACATGAGATGTTAGACCAGCTTAAGATCGATCAAGCTCTGAGCGCCTGAGGATATTGCTTCTTCAGGTGACGTGGTGCCCAACCTAAATCTAATGCTGATGTCATTTTCATAAGCAATACGGTGCAAGCTTGCAACGTCTTTCGCACCCACCAGTCCGAAATCTTTTTTTGGGGACAAGGGGCAAATCGTCTCTAAGCAATTTTATTAATGCTTCAAGTGAAGAGCCATAGTCTGCTTCTAGCATCGGTGACAAGTACTTTTTTATTATCGGTCATAGTTAGGTCTAGTCAGTTTGTGGGGTTGGGATGAGTTTTTGGGCTTCGATTAGAAGCTTAGAATGCCGCGCGATTGGGCTCTAAAGAAATACTACTGGTATCAGGTGCCTTAGGTGGTGGCCCTTGATCCTTTTCCTCCGGATTTAAAATTTCAGTGCCGGGAAAGGCCAGCGACATTCCGCTAGTGTCGGGGTTCAGTAGTTCAACATCTTCCTTTAAGGTTTCTAAAATCGCACCCGGTGCATCAAGGCCAAATTCAGGTGCTTGCACTTTTTCGACTTCCGGTGCGGCTTCTATGAGGGGGCTGCCATCATTTTCGGAAACGGAGTATTCACTCAAATCAATATTTCTCTTTTCATAGATTTTGGGTTCAACGATTGGGCTACCGTCGTTTTCACTTAGTGTTATTCCGCTTAAATCCAAATCTAGGGATTCAACTTCCGGGCTCGCTTCAAATAAATTGCCTTCATTCGGGGCGAGACTAAAGTCTGTTGGTGTTGGTGTTGGTGTTGGTGTCGTCGCAGCTCTGGGCGCTGCAGCTGTGGGTGCCTTTGGCGCAGCACTGGGAGCGGCAGCTTGAGGAGGCTTATGCTTCATTATTTTGACACGTACGTTAGCGCCCACTTTTCTTAATACGGAGCCATAGCGGGCTGCTTCTGTTTTATCTTGGGTTTTTTTCAAGACAATGGCTTTGCCAGAAAAAAGTAGATTAATTTTTTCTGCATCGGCTTTTAACAGCTTGGCGAGATGGGCTTTTACTGAAATGATCTGAAAGCCTTCCACAATCTCACCGTTAAACACGATGGCGTAGGTGACTGTAGTCATTGATCTTCCCAAAAATTGCGATAACTGATGTTAAAACAAAGTGATAGGGAATTACACCTTAGTGATAGGGAGAGGGCCAGTGCGATGTCGAGATTCACCCTTTTTGCTATAAAGCTCAAATCCAGCAGATTCTCCCCTGAGCAAATTGAGGATTTGTTGGCTTGAGGATTGGGCTCTGTGGGTGATTCGGGCATTAATATCGTTCAATCGAGCACACTCGTCGATCAGACTATTTAGCTTTTGCCAATGGCCGCGGCTTATGTCTGCTTCTTCCGATGTCAGATTTGAGATGAGTGTTTCTACGCCACTTTTGTTAACTGGCAGCTGTTGCGCGCGCAATAATTGGCAACGGGCCTGATTATCTTCTTCAAGCTTTGAAAGAAGCACGTGTTTTCGACTGAGCAGAACGGTAAATTCTTCAATCTCTCGATTGACGAGCAATTCACGCTCTTGCTGAAGTAGGGATTTTAGGGATTCGTAATGGGATAACTCAGTTTCCAAGAGTTCTCCGAAAAGGGGAGTGTCCGCATCCATGCGAGTCTTCTCTCTATAAGTTTGCGATTAAATATCTAGTTCAAATTGTACGATTTTGGCAGCGAGACGCGCTGGATCCACAGAATAGTTACCTTCTCTCAATGTATCTCTTAACTGAGAGACTCTTTCTTGGTTAACTTCTGGGAAGCGCTTAATGCCAGCTTCTATGCCCTGAAGCTCCTTGGCTTCTGAACTCAAGCTGACTTTGGCGCTCGCATCCGCATTAGAACTCGAAGCCTTTACAGGCTGTTCTGCTGATTGCGTCTTCTCTCTGCTTCGGCTCGTACTACTATGAGTAGATGAAATGCCATTGATATTACTAACCATTTTCTTGGTAAACCTCTTTACCTTGCTTTTCTCATTTCTAAATCGGCCACGCACATCGCGCGGGATTTTTTTCTATTCACTACTAGTTAACGGCCACCCTAGGCTAAAGTTTAGTATTTATTTGAAAATATTTTATATTTTCATCTACCCTCTTATTCCGTGGTCTACATGGGGACGAATATTTCCCCTGGGCCTCTTACCCAGCCTTTAACGGTACGTTCAGAACTACTATTTCGCACCGCTATTTGCTGCCCCATCGTGCCAGAGGCCAAAGCTGTGCCTGCAACGCGAACGATTAATGGGCCTTTTTTAGCTATGATCACAACGCTATCGCCTCTATTGATCAAAATTGGCAATGTGAGCATGCTAGGGGATATCACCGTTCCTGCTCTGATAGCCCGCTTTAACGCTTTACCAATTGCTTGGCTTTCATCAAATATCATGGCCCGTGTATTTGTCAGGATATTGACTTCCTTCAAGCTTATATCGGCAGCAGTCAGTAAAGTTTTACGGGCTATGGCGATATTTGATACCAAGACACCCGTAAATACAGCAACATCCACCGCGACATGGATTGCATTACTATTGCCACAAGCAATTTTGATCAGTATTCGTGCTCTTAGTTGGTGTCCGGTATGTGTCAATTCTGGGTTTAGACAATTATCGAATGAAAATCGAGGGTCTGGTTGGCGGATATTGATTTTGTAACGGCTCGCCATCGGATGTGCTTCAAGAATTATGGATTCTGTATATTGATGTACCTGATTCAGTATCTCTTCTCTGGTGCTGGAATAAGCATGCGCGCTAGTCATACAAAACACGAAGATAAAAAGCAGATTTTTCATATGATAATTATCCTTAATTACGGGTTGATGACTGAAAACCATGACCTATGCTTAATGTAATGCCGTAAACACAGCGTCAAATACCTGTCGTTGTTATTGGCTTTATAGGAATGGGTGCAACAGATATGCCAGTATCAAGTTTGGCAGAAAAGAATGTGCCGATTCAGTTTTGATAAATTTAATGGGTACTTTAAATAGTTAAGGTGGTTATGTGGCAGGTGTACTGGAGTCTGTAAATCAAAGAACCCAATTGGTCGGTCAGAATCGACTAGAACTCCTTTTATTTCGACTCGAAGGGGATCAACTCTACGGTATAAACGTATTTAAAGTACGTGAAGTATTAAACTGTCCGCGTCTTTATAACTTTCCTAAGAGTCATCGCGTTGTAGCCGGTGTCGCGCATGTCAGGGGAAGCGCAATCTCTATCCTAGATCTTGGCGCATCGATTGGAATGCAGTCGATTGAGAAACCAGAAAACCACCTTGTGATCATCACCGAATACAATATGAAGGTTCAGGGCTTTCTAGTTCATTCTGTCGATCGTATCGTCAACAAAACTTGGGAGACGGTTCTTCCGCCGCCTAAAGGTGCGGGAGATTCAAGTTACCTTACCGCAGTGACTCATCATGATGATATCTTGATTGAGATCCTAGACGTTGAACAAATTTTATCTGAAGTCTCCCCTGTGAGTATGACGATTAGCGAAGATGTGCTCGAAGAAGGTCGAATAGACGCGAGTAAAGCGAAGAAAAAGGTACTTATCGTCGATGATTCCAGTGTTGCAAGAAAGCAAATTAAGCGAACGGTTGAACAATTGGGTGTTGAAACTGTACTCCTAAACGATGGAAAGGCAGCGCTAGATCATATTAAAGGAATTGCTGATGAGGGCACGGACCCTCGCGATATCTATTATATGGTGGTATCTGATGTTGAGATGCCAGAAATGGATGGCTATACCCTTGTGTCGGAACTTAAAGCCGATGCGAGAACGAAAGGTCTCTTTATCTTGTTACATACATCTCTCAGCGGCGTGTTCAATAAAAATATGGTGGAGAAGGTGGGTGCAGATGATTTCCTTGCCAAATTTAAAGCTGATGAACTTGCCCAGCGTATTGGCCTTCAGCTCGTTGATTAAATTATCCATTTAGTTTGCTAATATAAATTGCCGCTGCTCTAGCGGCAATTTTTTGCCAAACGGCAATCACCAAAAATCCCTAACACCTTGTAATCAAGCATGTTTTTAATTGGCATAGGCTTTGCTATACCTCTGTATAAGACAAAAAGCGTATTAAAGAAAAAAATCTACTGTTTGATGATGGAGCAAAGAAGTGAAAATTAGTCTTGATAATGCTTTAGGCATACATGGTACAGCCTTAAATTTTAGGGCTGCCAGGGCTGAAGTACTGGCAAACAATCTCATTAATGCTGATACACCTGGATACAAGGCCCGGGATATTAATTTCAGCGATAGCCTGAAAACCGCACAACATAGTGTCAGGGTGAGTAGAACCCATGACAGGCACTTGAATGCAGAAATAGTGGGCGGCATGGGAGAGAAACTTTACCGTATTCCGCTTCTTCCTTCTCTGGATGGTAATACCGTTGATGCCCAAGTGGAAGAATCAAACTACATGAGAAATGCCTTAGAGTTTCAAACCAGCTTTACCATTCTAAATGGAAAAATTCGTGGTTTAAAAGCTGCGATTAAAGGCGAATAACAGAATTATGTTCATTGCAATTAACTTATCGCATCAAAAAGAAAAAGGACTTATCTAATGTCACTGACAAATATTTTTAACATATCAGGGTCTGGCATGAGTGCCCAGACCATTAGATTAAATACTACAGCAAGTAACCTTGCTAATGCCCAGAGCGTGAGTAGTAGCGTGGGAGAAACTTATAAGGCTAGACATCCAGTGTTTGCTACAGCGATGGCCGATGCTTTTAGTATGAGTGGTGACGGTGTTTTTAATTCCAACGGAGGTGTAGAGGTGCTTGGTATTATTGAAAGCGATGCCCCTTATCAAATGCGATATGAACCTCACCATCCAATGGCGAATGAAGAAGGGTATGTCACCTATCCCAATGTCAACGTGATGGAAGAAATGACGAATATGATTTCTTCATCTCGGGCATTCCAAATGAATGTTGAGGTGATGAACACGGCAAAGACAATGATGCAAAGAGTACTTAGTTTGGGTCAATAAGTGTTTAAGAGCCCTTTTAAGAAAATTAACCAAAATATTAGCAGGAAAGCGCAATGACAGAAATTGGCCAGGTAGGAAATCCCCTTTTACAGGAATTGGCTTTTAAGAAGGCCGATAAAGAAAATGAGCTGGATAAGAATGCTTTTCTTCGTTTAATGGTGACGCAGCTCAATAACCAAGACCCATTAAACCCTCAAGAAAATGGCGATTTTATTGCCCAGTTGGCTCAGTTTTCTTCAGTCGAAGGGATTGAGAACCTGAATAATTCCTTTTCTAGTTTTGCAAGCAGTATGCAGTCTAGCCAGGCGCTTCAAGCTTCGGCTTTGGTCGGTCGGTCTGTCCACGTTAAATCCGATACTAGCTATCTTGCAGAGAACGATGTGATAACAGGCACGATCAAACTTGAATCGAGCACTTCGAATCTTGTCCTAAATGTTTCTAATCGTGCGGGAGAATTGGTGGATCAGATTGAACTAGGCACGCAGCCCCAAGGCAATATTAAGTTCGTTTGGAATGGCATTAATCAGGATGGAATTAGATTAAATCCCGGTCAGTACAAATTTGAAGCCGCAGCGATTGTCGGGGGAGAGTCTCAACAAATGAATCTCGCACTTTCAGCGAACGTAGATAGTGTCTCTATCCGAGCAGATCGAAGTGTGGTGCTCAATCTCGCGGGTATTGGGCCAGTGCCATTACTAGATGTAGAAGAAATACTTTAGAAATCAAATTGATTAATACCATCGTTACACGAAACAAGAAAGTAAGAGGAGTATAAATGTCATTTAACACAGCGTTAAGCGGGTTGAAAGCCGCATCTAATGATCTGAAAATTACCGGTAGTAACATCGCAAATGCTAGTACCGTCGGTTATAAACAATCCCGGGCAGAGTTTTCTGATGTCTATGCTGCCAGTATATTGGGTGCAGGAACAGAGCAGATTGGAGGTGGCGTGACATTATCAAATGTGTCTCAGCAGTTTCAACAAGGGTCGCTTAGTTTTACGACTAACAGTTTAGATATGGCTATTGATGGAGAAGGTTTTTTTGTCCTGGATTCTGATGGAAGTCAATCTTATACACGGGCGGGATTATTTGGGCTCGATAGAGACGGCTTTATCGTGAGTAATGGTGATGCTCGCCTTCAGGGATTCTCAGCCAATGCCCAGGGAACCATTAATGGTATTCTAGGTGATGTCTTTGTTGAGACTGGCAATCTTGCGCCGGTTCAGACAACACAGGTGGAATCTCAGGTAAATGTAAATGCCGAGGCGAGTGTCCTGGCATCATTTGGTACAACCATTAGTACCACCGGTCCGATTGTTGGTGAAGCCCAAGGTGGAGTGGCAATAGATACAGCCTCTGTTCTTCTCTCGTCTGCTCCACCCACAGCATTTGATTTTAGTGTCAATAGTAATACCGCGATTACATCGAACACACAAATTACACCTTTTGACTTTAGTAGAAATGACCCTTCGTCAGTGACAGGGACTCAGACTATAAGAGGGTTTGATTTTAGTCTTAATGAAGGCAGTACACTCGCATCTTCTTCAGCGCCTATATTCTTCAATTTTTCTACCCGATTCAGTGCGGTGACTGCAGCGGCGCCTCTCACAACATTTGACTTTTCAGCTCCAACAGCAGGTGGATCTTTTGATGTGACGATCGCTAATGGCACGGGAGGAAATGGAAACACAACAGTGACGGTGAATCTTGGCACTGCAGTGACTGACATAACAAGTTTGTTAGCAGATATAAATGACGACCTTGGTGCGATAGATGTGACGGCAGTTGAGAGTCCTCCTGGGTCGGGGGCGATTGAATTCCGAGCATCCGTTGCAGGAGAGCCTTCAACCGTGACGATAGATAACTATGTCAGTGGGGGTGCGGGTGTCACAGTTGCTGATATTCAGGCTGCGCTGGGTGGCATTACAGATGGGTCGGCCAGCAGTGGTACAACCTTTGACATAACCGTTGCCGGCGGTACGGGAGATGGCACGGTCACCATTAATTTGACCTCAGATATTACGTCTTTTGTCGCGTTAATTTCAGATATTCAAGATCAACTTAGTGTTTCTGGTTTTGCAGTAGATGTGCGTGCTGATCCGGCTAATAATGGTAGATTGCAATTTTTCTCGACGGACAATGGTGTTGGGTCAACCATCACAGTGGACAACTTTTCTGCAGGAACATCCGACACTTCACTTAACAATCTGACCAGCCTCTTGGGTGTGACAGATGGTGCCACAAGTGCGACCCCTGGTGTCGGTGCGGTAGGTGTCACGGGATCTTTAACAGCGGCGTCTTTTGATTTGATCATTACAGGTGGAAGTGGTCTGGGTGGTACAGCAACGACGACGATAGACCTTGATCAAAGTTTCGCAAATGGAGATATCAGTGGATTAGTTTCGGCGATTAATTCCCAGCTAAATGCATTACCCACACCTGGGATAGATGTACGCGCTCAGGAAGATCCCAACAACGCAGGTCAGATTCAATTTTATGCGACGATCCCGGGGGAAGCATCAACAATTACCGTGAATAATTTTCAGTTAAGTGGCGTAAGCGGCGGCACAACAACAACGAATGCAGATATTGCTTCACTTTTGGGCGGCATAACTGAAGGTAGTGTTGCGACCAATGGCGCCAATACGACAGCCTCGTTTGAAATTCGTTTAACCGGTGGGGCGAACGGCGCTGCCAATCAAACACTGACGATTACTTTGGATGACAATATCCAAACCCTCGGGGACCTTATTTCCGATATCAGAGATGATCTACAGAATAGCGGAATAGGCTTGGATGTGCGGGAAGATCCAACTCAACCTGGTCAGGGTAAATTACAATTTTTCTCTACTGTCTCTGGTGAGGCGTCTCTGATTGAGATCGATCCCAATGGTGCTCTCGTACTGGGGAATGGCGTCTCACAACTCAATGTCGAGAACGTATTGGGTCGAATTGCAATGGGTGCAAGTAATACTGATCCTGATCCAGCGGGTACTACGGGTACGCAAGGCAGTGTGGGTAATATTACCTCTGCCAGCTTTGATGTAACGCTTGCGGGAGCGTCGAATAATAACGGTGGCCCCGTGACGATTACGCTCGACACTAATGTACAGGATGTCAGTGATTTGATATCTGATATTCAAGATGAATTACGGCTTTCTAATCTTGGCGTGGATGTCAGAGAAGATCCAAATAATCCGGGTCAGATACAGTTTTTTGCGACAGTTGCTGGAGAAGCAGCTGTCATCACGGTTAATAATTTTAATACATCCAATGCGGGCGTCACTGCGGCTAACCTAACAGATGCTCTTAGCCTGGATAGTGGCATTACCATTGAAGGAGTCTCAGCAGTAGATAATGGTTATCCTTCTCAATCAGTGAATGTCGTCAACAGCACCGACGCGCTTGCTGTCACGACGACTGTGACGACCCTAGCAGGTGAATCTGCAGCTGAAATAGCTGCACGATTTAATGAAGTACCAGGCGTTAGTGCGAGCGCCTCGACGACAGCAAGGCTATCCTCAGCAGACTATGTAAACACCTCGGGTAATTTACAGATCAGTGTTAACAGCATACAGTTTAATTCAGATTCTTTAACCGACCTTGCAGATGAAATTAATACTTCCCCCGCACTAAGGGGAATATCCGCTGAAATAGATACGGCAACCGGGGATCTTCTAGTATCTGCTGGTTTAGGTAACGATCTTGTATTTGCGATTAATAGCACAGACAACACAGATACGATCAGTGTCGTGGGTTCCTCAGGTCAATCGATTACCCTCGATCTTGCAGGGGGAAGCACTGCCGCATCAATTGGTGGAACTGTTGATCTTATCTTAGATGAAGCTGTCACCCTCGATTCAGCTTCTCCGGATCAGATAGCGCTTTTTGGATCTTTGGCTGAAGCAAACTTTATCGATTTTGAAATCAATAGTTTCGATCCAAATAACCAGGATACTTACAATTCTGCAACTTCAGTCACTATTTTTGATAGCTTGGGTAACGCTCATGTCATGACCGAATTTTTTGTGAAGGAGCCCTTTCGCGAAGGAGAAATTGGTTCAAAACCTAACCAGTGGACTATGTATGTTCAAATTGATGGCGTAGATGTGGGAGATCCAGATCCGACTTTGCCACCTCCGCAAAATACGCAGGCAACTCAAGCCGGTTTTCTGGTGCAATTTAATGAGGCAGGGGAATTAGTCCCTGCAGAAACAGAATCCATGCACATTACTAATTGGACGCCCTTGGATGCAGATGGCAATCCATCGGGTGCCTTGGGCCCTTTGAATATATTAGAGGGCGCGACTTTACCCATTACTCAACCGTTTTTAAGTTCTAATTTTGTCATTGACCTTGGTAACTCGACTCAGTTTGGCAGTTTGTTCTCAGTGAATAGTGTTGATCAAGATGGTTTCACAACAGGACGTTTAAGCGGGCTGGATATTTCAGATTCAGGCATCATATTCGCAAGATATACCAACGGAGAGAATAAGACCCTAGGACAAGTTGTCCTCGCCAATTTTGCTAACAATCAAGGGCTGAATAATACTGGCGGTGCAAGTTGGACGCAAACTTTTGAATCTGGAGAACCTATTATCGGTACGCCAGGTAGCGCCTCTCTAGGCTCGGTTAATTCTGGTGCGCTAGAGGATTCAAACGTCGAATTATCTGATCAGCTTGTGAAACTCATCATCGCTCAGCGAAATTTTCAGGCCAGTGCCAAGACCATTCAAACGATCGATACCATCACCCAAACCATTATCAATTTGAGATAGTAAATCATGGATAAATTGATTTATACAGCAATGTCAGGGGCCAAGAATAACACCCTTGCTCAGGCTGTCCATGCCAATAATCTTGCCAATATGATGACCACAGGTTTTCGAGCAGATTTTACCCAAGCGAGAAGTATGCAGGTTTTTGGAGGTTCGTTTCCTTCCCGAGTCTATTCGGCTTCTGAGATCCCAGGGACTGATTTTAGTCAAGGCTCTTTAAAGGAAACGGCCCGCTCTTTAGATGTCGCTATAAAGGGAGAAGGATTTATTGCTGTTGAAGGCGCTGATGGCTTAGAGGCTTTTACACGCGCTGGGGATTTATATGTGGATGATATTGGATTTCTTAGAACGGGCACAGGCATCTCAGTTTTTGGTGATGGCGGTCCCATTGTCATTCCTCCATTTGAAAAATTAGAAATTGGCCGAGATGGCACTATTTCTATCCGAGGTCAGGGTCAAGGTCCTGAGGCGCTCAATCAAGTTGGGCGAATTAAGTTGGTTAATCCAGACACGACAACAATTGTAAAAGGCAGTGATGGTTTATTTCGGCGAATCGATGGTTTGATTGAGCCTGCCGCGGCAGAGGTGAGTCTATCTTCGGGGTTTCTTGAAACCAGTAATGTTAATGCGGTGGAAGCAATGACCAGTATTTTAACGCTATCCCGACAGTTTGAAATTCAAGTAAAGATGATCAGAACGGCTGAAGAAAATGATGAGACAGCAACACGATTGTTGCAAGTCAATTAGTGAAACAATTATTAGAGCAATTATTTGAACTGCGATTAAGCACTAGAGGAAAACGTAATGTTAGCAGCACTTTGGGTCAGTAGAACAGGTTTGGGGGCGCAAGATGTCGCCCTAACAACGATCTCTAACAATCTTGCGAATGTGAGCACTATCGGGTTTAAGAAAGACCGAGCGGTGTTCCAAGATCTTTTATATCAAATTCAAAGACAACCCGGTGCTCAGGAGTCTTCTGAAACCCAGTTACCATCAGGACTTCAACTAGGTTCTGGGGTACGCGCTGTAGGAACACAGAAGGTATTTACACCCGGCAGCTTACAGGTAACGGATAATGCACTTGATGTTGCGATAAATGGCCGTGGCTTTCTCCAAATACTACAATCCGATGGTAGTCTCGGCTATACCCGTGATGGTCAATTTCATATTGACGCTAATGGTCAAATTGTCACGGCGAGTGGAGATCCTCTCCAACCAGCCCTTACTATTCCCGATGGTGCTCAGTCAGTCACGATTGGGAGTGACGGAATTGTGACGGTTGCCTTATCGGGTGAAGTGGATGTGACCCAGATTGGAAATATCCAGTTGGTAGATTTTGTGAATCCGGCGGGACTTCAATCCAAGGGTGGCAATATATATCTTGAGACAGCGGCAAGTGGAAATCCTCAGGAAGGAACCCCAGGCCTAAATGGTCTTGGAACGACGATACAAGGTTCTCTTGAAATCTCTAACGTCAGTGTTGTAGAAGAATTAGTCAGTATGATTGCAACACAAAGAGCCTATGAAATGAATTCAAAAGTTGTTTCAACCGCAGATCAAATGCTGCAATTCGTCAGTCAGAATCTCTAATTACTGATCTCTAATTCCTGACTGGCTTACCTTTTGGCCTGATTCCTGCATTCTTTCTCAATGTAGTCAGTATTCGTGGTTATGAAGTGTTTTTCTGAGTTGGAGCGGCAATTATTTTCCCCTTCGGCACTTCCTAAAGTTCAAGCTTGGCAAGCTTTATCTTGGATAAGACAAAACACTTCGCAGAGAACCAATACATTACAAACAAAAGGATACGGCCGTGCATTCAAAGCAGTATCAATATTCGAAAGCAGTCGTCACTTTAGCAGTAATAGCTCTATTAGGTGGGTGCGTATCGCTTCAAGATCCCCTCGCAAATGATCCTTATTATGCGCCGAAGTATCCCTCGGTAAAAAAGCCCATCCCTCAGTCAGCAGGTAGCCTTTTTGCCTCTACAGGTTATCAACCTTTGTTTGATGACACCGTTGCGAAACGCATTGGAGACATTATTAACGTGCGATTGAATGAGAGCACAGTCTCTAAGAAGTCAGCTTCAACCAATATTAAGAAGGACACAGAGAATAAAATGTCTGGTTCTATAGCGCTCGGCAAAGAAATTGTGGGATTGGGTAATGCCGCTGGAGAATTCACCAATTTGTCGAACGAAAGTGATTTTTCTGGAACCGGCGGTAGCGATCAAAGTAATAGCTTACAGGGGAACATTGCAGTGACCATTGCAGAAGTGTTGCCCAACGGTAGTTTTGTCGTACGGGGAGAGAAGTGGATGCGTCTTAATCAAGGGGATGAATTTATTCGGATTACAGGTTTGATTCGTCCGGTGGATATCGATGCGAGTAATAGCATTGATTCAACAAGAATTGCCAATGCCAGGATAACCTATGGTGGTACAGGCGCCATCGCAGACAGCAATCGAATAGGTTGGTTAGCGCGCTTTTTTAACCGCCCTCGGATTGGGTATTGATCACAATAACAAAAGCAATCGCAACAGAAGGGATTTTAAGTGAATAGAAAAATTTTATAGGTCTTCATTTAAGTGTCGTCTTGATGGCGTCAGCACAGGCTCAACGCATAAAAGATATGACCGATATCGCGGGTGTTAGATCTAATCAATTGGTGGGTTATGGTTTGGTAGTAGGTCTAGATGGTACCGGTGATCAGACAACGCAAACCCCTTTTACGGTTCAGACTTTTAATAACATGATGAAGCGATTCGGTATTACACCTGTACCCGGTGCAGCACCTCAACTGAAAAATGTTGCCGCTGTAGCAATTCACGCATCCCTACCCGCATTCGCAAAGCCAGGTTTAGCGATTGATATTACTGTGTCATCTATTGGTAATTCTAAAAGCCTGAGAGGAGGTACTTTACTGGTAGCCCCCCTGAAGGGTGTTGATGGACAAATCTATGCGGTTGCACAAGGTAGTCTGGTCGTTGGAGGTTTTGGTGCTGAAGGGGCGGATGGTTCCTCCATTACCGTTAATGTCCCAAGCGTAGGTCGTATTCCTAATGGGGCAATTGTGGAGCGAGAAGCGCCCTCAGGTTTTATGCAAGGCAACCTGGTTTTTAACCTTCATCAGGCAGATTTTACCACGGCTAAAAGAATATCCGATACGATCAACGATTTGTTAGGCCCTGGAGTGGCTTTTGCTTTGGACGGCGGTTCAATTAGCGTTTCCGCACCCATCAGTGCCAACGAAAGAGTTGCCTACTTATCAGTGCTTGAAAACCTTGAAGTAGAAGCAGGAGAAGTTTCTGCCAGGGTAATTATTAACTCACGAACAGGCACCATCATCATCGGTAAGCATGTTGAGGTTGCGGCAGTTGCCGTATCCCACGGTAGTTTGACAGTAACCATTTCTGAAAATCCCGAGGTCGTTCAGCCAGGACCCTTTGCAGAAGGCGAAACCGTTGTTGTAGCTCAAACCGGAGTTGAAATTGTCCAAGAAAATAACCGTATGTTCTCATTTAAGCCTGGTGTTTCTCTCGATGAGATTGTCACAGCAGTCAATCAGGTTGGAGCAGCGCCAGGAGATTTGATGGCAATTCTAGAAGGTCTCAAGCAAGCAGGTGCTTTGAAAGCAGAGCTAATTGTAATATGAATTCTATCGAGTCTAACCAGTTTCAGATGGCGCAAAACATTCTGGATGCCCAGAAGGGGCTAAAACTGTCAGCGATAAAAGATCTGTCACCTTCGAAAGAAAATAGCGATGCTGACTTAGAAGCCGTAGCGAAAGAATTTGAATCGCTATTTATGAACATGATGCTGAAATCCATGCGTACCGCAAACCGTGCATTTAGTGAAGGAAACTATTTCGATACCTTCGAGACGCGTATGTATGAAGACATGTTAGATGAAAAGCTAAGCTCTCATCTTGGCAGTACTCATTCTCTAGGTATCGCGGACATGTTGGTTAAACAACTCAAAGGCAGCGAGGCGAGCACATCTTATGGACTGTCTATGGTGTCTAACGATGAACCTATAGGGATACCCACTCGAAAATCTGATTTCCTGAATCCGCAAGATTTTGTTGATCGATTGTTACCCCTAGCCCAGAACACAGCTGACAAATTAGGCATAGATCCGCGACATTTAGTTGCTCAGGCCGCGCTTGAAACAGGTTGGGGTGCTCATCTTATGTTTGATCAAAAAGGCAGCAATAGCCATAACCTATTTGGTATTAAGGCGGATTCGACGTGGAAGGGTGAGAGGGTGAGCATCGAATCCTTAGAGGTTGTGGATGGAGTGGCAATACAAGAGCGTAGCCAGTTTAAAGTTTATCCATCCTATGAAGATGCTATTAGAGATTACGGCGATAAATTGGCTGGCAATGCACGCTACGCCGATGTGCTGGCAACGGGTAGAGACATAGAAAAATTTAGCCGTGGTTTACAACTAGGCGGTTATGCCACAGATCCAGAGTATGCAAATAAACTCACAAGCGTGTTAAAAAACCCTGCATTTACTTCCATTCGATTAGCGATGGGGGCAGGTTAAAATGGCGGGAGGATCATTACTGCGTATTGGTGTTAGCGGACTCATTGCCCAACAGGCTGCTCTGCGAACAACTGGACAAAACATCGCCAATACAGATACGCCGGGTTATAGCCGTCAACGTGTTCAGCTTGGTACTCAAACACCTCAGATATCGGGCACTGCTTATCAAGGGACAGGTGTTCGCATCAATGGGATTCAACGTGTTGTTGATGACTATGTCGTGACGCAATTGAGACTCGATACAGCGGCCTTTTCAGAATTGAATACCTACTCTGCCAACATGGACCAAGTTGATTCTCTGTTAGCTGATGCCACCACAGGGATAGCCCCTGGCATACAAGCATTTTTTGGCGCTCTAAACGCTGTCTCAGATGATCCTACTTCTATTCCCGTAAGACAATTGGTGCTCAGCCAGGCAGAGGGCCTGACCAAACGTTTTGAAACAGTCCAGTCCAGATTGGAACAAATTAACAATACTTTAAATCAACAAATGGACGCGATAGCTACAGAAGTGAGTAGCCTAGCCGAGGGCATAGCGAGTCTCAACAAGAGTATTGTTTTTGCCACCGGTCGTGCGCAAGATGCGCCTCCAAACGATTTGTTAGATACGCGGGACGAATTAATTAGAAAGCTGTCAGAATTGGTTTCGGTCAATGTGGTTAGTAAAGAAAATGCAGAGGTCGATGTCTTTATCGGCACAGGTCAAGCATTGGTGATAGGAAATCGTTCAAATCAACTTAAGGCAATTCCTGGTGAAACAGATCCTTTTCGGAATGATTTAGCTTTCGTTTCTAACGGAAATGTACAGCGAGTATCCCAAGCAATAAAAGGAGGTCAATTAGGCGGAATTCTTTCATTCAGAGACAATGTTCTTGATAGGACAATAAATTCTGTTGGTCGGCTTGGGCTCACCGTAGTCGATGCCGTGAATAAGCAACATGCTCTAGGACTTGATCTTAATGGTTTATTTGGAGGATCTTTCTTTGCCGATATCAACGAACTTGAAAGTAGACGTGCTCGCATTGTTGCTGATAATGACAATCTTTCTGGGGACAAGGCATTGTTAAGTGTCGCAATCTTAGACACCGATCAACTAACGGAAAGTGATTATATATTAGCCTTTCCTGGCCCGGGTGGTGAGCGTTATGTTCTGTCTCGCGTAAGTGATGGTGAAATTATTCAGAAAGGGGTTTTGACCGGTGTTTTGCCAGACATTATTGTCGCAGAGGGTTTTGAGATTACATTTGAGAGTGGCGCTGCAGAAGCTGGAGATCGTTTTCTTGTACAACCTACAAGATATGGCGCGCGTGATATTCGTGTTGATATCGAAAAGCCCGTACAGATTGCAATTTCATCTGCTATCAGAGGAGAATCAAATATAGGCAATGAAGGCACAGCCACCATTGCCTCGACCAAGGCCCTTGATATCACGGCGAAATCATTTGATGTGCCAGGAGAACTGTCCCCGCCTTTGGTTATTGTTTTTACAAGCCAAACCACCTATGACGTATTAGATAATACTAATCCTGCGAAGCTTATTGATCTTGACCCACCTTTAAGAAATTTGAGATACACGCCAGGTGTTCGTAACGAAATGTTACCGAGTAATTTGGGTCAAACTGCGGTAACAAGCGATGGTTTGTTAGCGGGTAGACTACCAGATGCGTTTGTAAGAACGCCGGAAGACACTGCAAGCAATGGCTATGTCAATGAAATCCTGTCTATTAGAACGGTCGATCCCATCTCCGGTGTGGTGACTTTGCAACCCGATGTGAACATTTCTGCCGGTGAAAGTGCACGTAACATCGCAACACGATTAACTTCTTTAACTGGGGTTAATGCTAGCGCCAATACAAAAGTCTTTCTTTCAGATTTTAGTAATGATCCTGATGGAATTTTACCGTTCGAACTGAGCATTAATGGCGTGCAGGTTAATGTCCCAACAGATCCTGATGAACCTGAGTTACTTAATCCGAATTATTTGGCGGATATCATTAGTAATAACTCGGCGCTTAAGAATCTTGGTATTATTGCCCGTAGTGATGGCATAACGCTCACCTTGGAGTCCAAATTGGGTGACGATATCAGTGTCGCCATTCGCGGTGATGAACTTGATCAAGTCACTCTAAGTGATGTCACAGGTAAAACACTTCTGATGCAGGGTGCCGGCGGCACTACGCCCGCGATATTGGCAGGAAATGTTGATAGGTCGGCGGGTTTTAATTTTGACAGTAATGGCCCCTATCGATTTTCGATATCGGTTAACGGGGAATCAACTCAACAAATTGCTTTATCCGGCTCTCAAGTTTTGGGCAGAGATGTAGTGGCGGAAATTCAGCGCGCTATCGATGCTAGCGGTGTCTCAAATGGTGATGTTGTCGTATCAATGGATACATTGGGCCAGGTTCTCCTAACGACCAAGCTCACAGGGGCTGCTGCCACTTTAGATATTATTGATGTATCACCTGCATTGGTTGCCGCAGTGGGATTTGCCCCTGGAAATGCAATTGGCGCGGATGTGAAGAATGAAGCCGTAGTCGGTGGCATCCTTAATGTAGTAATGGAAGATGGCGTTAGCTTTATGTCGAACGCACTCTCAACCTCCGGCAATTTATTTGAGGGAGAACCAGAAGTAAAATCGACTTTACTCGGGTTTCAGATCACCCTCAATGGGGTTGCAGAAGCGGGAGATAAATTTAATGTTGATTTTAATCTGGATGGCGTATCAGACAATCGCAATGGTTTGGCTTTGACGTCACTAGATACCGCAAAGTTGATAGAGGGCAGTTCAGTTAGTTTACTTGAGTCCTACGGGCGACTCGTCTCGTTTGTCGGTGCTTTAACCTCTCAAGGTCAAATAAATGCTGAAGCCAGTGAGAGCCTCTTGCAGCAATCTCAATTAAGAAGAGACAGTATAGCGGGTGTTAATTTGGATGAAGAGGCAGCTGATCTTATTCGATTTGAATTGGCATACAACGCGTCTGCTCAGGTGATTTCTATTGCCAGAAGTATATTCGATACTCTGATTAACACCTTTCGTTAATAGGTAATATTTTTATAGGTAAGCTTTTTACAGGCAGCTTTATACAGGCAGGGAAACATGCGAATTAGTACAATAGAAACATTCAATCGCGGGCTCTCAAACATACAGAGAGTCACGGCAGCCGTAGCTGATTCTCAAAATCAAATTTCCACAGGCCGAAAATTTGACTCGCCGTCGGATGATCCCGTTGCGGCAACACGTATACTCCAGATAAATCAAGAACTGGCAATACGGAGTCAGTACAAACGAAATATTACTTCGGTAACCAATAGACTTTCCTTAGAAGAAGCAGTCTTGGTTGGCGTAGGTGATATTTTGCAACGAATACGAGAGATCAGTATTCAAGCTGGTGCTGGCTCATTGAGCCAGCAAGACAGAGCTTTTCTAGCGGAAGAAGTTGATGTTCGTACTGATGAGATGTTGGGTTTGCTTAATACAAAAGATTCTAATGGTGAATTTATCTTTGCGGGCTACAAAGGGGGTACCCAACCCTTTGTGGATGGCGGCGGGGGTGGGTATAAATTTCAGGGGGATGAAGGCGAACGCTTAGTGCAAATTGGCGCAACTACTTTTATCTCTTCTCGTGATTCTGGTAAACAAATATTTGAAGTGATTGAGGCGCGGGATAACACCTTCATTACATCGAACAATCCAAGAAATACAGGTTTGCCACAAGCGAGTATTTCAGTTGGCCAGGTAATTGATCAAGCAGCTTTTGATTTGTTTTACCCGGGAGATGCCTACATTGAATTCAATCCTGTTGATGACTTGTCGCCCCCACAGCAAAATTACACGGTAAGACGAATGGCTGATAATCGGGTAATTGAAGGTTTGGAAAAAGAACCCTATATCTCCGGTGAAACGATTGATTTTTCTGGCATATCAGTGCGTGTTTCGGGCAATGCAGATCCGGGTGATAGTTTTGTCATTGAATCTTCAAAAAATCAGAGCATCTTGACCACCATGAGTAGAATGGTCGATGGCCTTCGTCAATTCGATGATACCCGTGAGGGAAGGGAGTTCGTTGCTGATCTGGTAGCAGCTTCTATCACTAATTTAGATAATGCCCAGACTAACTTATTGGAAACCAGGAGTAGTTTAGGCGCGAGATTGAATACACTCGAAAGTACACTTAACCTGCATGAAGAGATCGACATTGTGAGTAGGGTAGTATTGTCTGAGCTTCAGGACGTCGATTTTGCAGAAGCTGTCAGCCGTCTCAGCCTCGAGACTTTTATTCTCGAAGCTGCACAGCAAAGTTTTGCGCGAATAGCGAATCTGTCTCTATTTAAATTTCTCTGATGTCCTTTAATGTTCTCTATTGTGCTTTAATTTTCGGGAAATCTAACGACATAGGCTTTATCAGGTGCGGGGCCCTTAATCAAAATTTGATAGGTAGCATCTATAGCTTTCGGCGCCAGAGATTCTTTAAATTGCACGTGCTGATCCACAAACTTGACAAATTTATCCCAAGCAACGCCAATACGAGCTTGTAATACTTCACCACCCCATTCTTTAGTACGCTTTTGAATCTGATCTGGTGCAAAAAACATCGATGGTGCGGCACCCGGTAAGCTACGTGGATCTTCTCCATCTAAGGCATCCCAGTGAGTAATGCCGACACCACAACTACACACCAAATTTTCTTTAAGGTGATGGTGAACTTCAGCGAGTACACGACGGTTACCCGACATATCAATATAGGCGGTACTAATAGTCTTATCGATTTCACCGACTTCTTGATAGGTCAGAACCTGATCATATAAACCTAATTTTTCAACAAATGCCTTATTTGTGCCTGAGGTAAGCCCGATGATTTTTTTGTCTCGCCCTTGCAACTGAAAGGCAGTCCCAAAGGCTGTCTTGCTTGACGCGCTAGATAAAATAATTTGCTCAGCGCCGAAGAAGTCGTTGTCTAACATATAGTCATCAAGAATAAATGAGGTCATAAATAGTGGGCGGTAAACAATTTGATGATTATAGTGTTCAGGAAGGAACCCCGTTTCTTTCGTCATCAGAGTGTATTGATTGTATACAGGCGATAGCCCTTGACGCTGTTCTGCTCCATCACTGAATCCGTGTTCACCGACCTTTACGGGTGAAACGATAAGATGTTTAGACATTGGGTAGTAACCGTAATAAAGGCTATCAACCTTAACTTCTGAGCACCGGCTTTGGACGACCTTGGCAATGCCCCAGACCGGTATTCGCCCCCAACCTTCTTTACAAGGGAAGAATTGCCAATAGTTGAGCATGTCTCCCGCGACACCGTAGGTAATGTTGTTAGAGGTAAGGGCAAATCTATCGATACTAAAAAGAACTTCGCCTTCATTGAGGTCTGCCAGAGTAGCTTGTTCCAATTTGGTTTCGGCGAGTTGAGATTTGTTGACTATAAAATTGAATGTATCTTGTGCCATTGAGGTTGAGCCTATAGGAAAATATTTCACCTATGATCAACGACGGAGTAGGTAGGTGTCAAATCCTGCTTGATTAAGAATAAATGCGCCTAATTCACCCCTGCGGGCGGGAGTGGATACAACATAAATGATATCATGAGAGAGTCCGCTCGTTTCGTCTCGGAGTTGACTTAGTGTGATGTTGAGTGCGTTAGCAATGAGATCAGGATGTTCATTGAGTTCAGCATCGCTTTTATATTCTTCTTCATGTCGAACATCGATTAGTCGAATTGTCTGTTCGCCACTTTCAATAACTGTTTTTAATTCATCTATCGTGACGTACTCTGTTGCGGGTTTGATCAAAAGTGAGGTGAAGTCTTCTTTGCCTAGACGCATGAGTACGCCGGCGCTCAACATGGTGATGGTTGCATTTCTGGGTGCGTTCCTCACTAGAGCGTCTTCACCAAAAAAACTGCCGGGGCCAATTTGAGCCAGATGCATAAGGTCGTTTCCTTTTCCGCGATCAATGGAAAGCTTCCCGCTTTTAACGACGTAGAAATAATCCCCGATGTCTCCCTCGGTGATCACAATGTCGTTGGTGTTGTAGTTAACGGATTCAAATTTATCGAAGAGGGTTTGGATGTTAGCGGGGGGTATTAATTCGAATATTCGGGATTGTAGTAGCCGAGTCATCCAGTCTTCTTCGCTACCTTCATTCACTTGATCGACAGTCATAATGAGGTCTAGTTCATTGGGGTCGATAGTGATCAGAAGACAATCTTCGATAGCAACCGCTGTAAATTGATATGCAGATTGATCCTCCAGCATTTCGGCGGCAGCTTCATCAGTGTGAGTGATTGAGCGTGTTTCGTAGTTTTCATCCACTAGATCAAGCTTACCTTCTATAAGCCAGTGACAAAGCTTTCGTTTGTCCTCTCGCTTGAATAACATTTTACCTTTATCAAGCGAAACAAGTGTTGATTTAAGTATTGCCTCCTCTAAGGAATTTTTTTGCATCAGCTTGTATGGAGAATATTGCTTAAGCAGTGCAGCGTTGAGTTCCATCTCTGTAAAAGAAGGGCTTGTCAAAGATTGGTCAGTCAAAGAAGGGACTCTCTGAATTAAGTTTATAGGCTAACTATAGCAGGATAAATAAAAAAAAAGGCCAGCAAAAGCTGGCCTTGGAAGAACTCTCTTTCCTAATGGGGGAGGATTCAAAAAGAGAGCAGAGTGTTCACATTCAATCTGTAAATTAAGACCCGTACTCGACTATTTGGTTCACGGAAAATCGACTTACTTAAGTGAGGAATAATGGAGATATTGAATAGCTAATGTAATCAATGACATAAGGCATAACAAAATTTCAATTAATGGTCCCGTTTTAGCCTGAACTCATAAATTTGTACTTTCTCCAGGAATATGGAGTCGAGAAAATGGTCTACGCTTATGAGAGAGCTTTCTTGACTTATGCATTGATTGCTTGTTATTTATTGTGGCTTTCTCAAGGATGAGACGATGGCAAATTCCCAGAACTTTAGTTTTGAAGATAACGGTTTTGAAGATAACGAATTTAAAGACAACAACCTTGGTCGAACACGAAAAATTCTTTCTCTGGAGGCTTGTCGCGATTTAGTAGAGAAAGGAATGTATGGAGAGGCCAAGGCCGGTCTTGCCAATCTTCTCCATATTTATAAGACAGGCGAAATTGAAACCAAAGTTTTGCAAGCTACCCTGATGCTGTATGCAGACACTCAGCGACAAACAGGCCATTTTGACGAGGCATACAATAATTATTGTTCTCTGATTAAGGCAGAGCCTGAATTCGAAGAACTACTCTTGAGGCCCATCTTTCATTGTCTAAGTCATTTCGATCGACCACGCTTTGATCCAGTTTTTCAATCCTACCTAAT
>JAESSY010000170.1 GCA_016763855.1 Pseudomonadales bacterium | reverse complement strand
CGCAGCACCATCAGGATTTTGTCCGACTCATGGAGCACAATGTATTTGCAGATCATTTTAGATAGGTGGCACTTCTCCAAAAACTTATCGGCAAATTCATCCAGCTGGGTGACTAGCTCGTTGTCTTCATCCGCCCAGTAAAAAGTCTGCTTAAATTCCTGCTTGCGGTTGTTGGCGTAATAGCGGGTATTCACCCCGTTAGAGATCACAAATAGCTGCACATACTGAAACAGTCCACTCTCCGCCCAAAACGAATGGCGCTGATAACGGTTAATCTGGTTAAAGGCCTCCTTCAACTCCATGCCCCGGCGCTTTAACTCAATCTGCACCAGCGGCAAACCATTCACCAGCAGGGTCACGTCATAGCGGTTTTGGTACTTACCCTCAATCGTCACCTGGTGAGTGACCTGATACTGATTTTGGCACCAGTGATCACTGTTTAAGAATTTCAGATAACAGTTGCTGCCATCATCACGGACAAACTGAAACCGATCCCGCAGGGTTTTGGCCCGCTCAAACTCATTGCCGCGGTCAAGATGGTTGAGCACCTTGGCAAATTCGTGATCGCTTAATTGGGTTTTATTTAATGGAAGCTCATTGTGAATTTCCAACTGCTTTTTAAGATTGGCGCGCAGCTGATCTGCATTGGTTAGCGTGACTCGCTCATAACCCAAACCGGTGAGGCGTTGAACCAGGTTTTCTTCCAACTGGGCTTCGGACTGGTGGGATTGCTCCACATACTGCAGCTGTTGAGCTTTTCGAGCCTGCTGTGCGCCGAACAACTCAGCGTTATAAAATTCAACCCCCACCCGGTTGATGTGATCGATAAGATTTTCATTCTCAATCTGATCAAACAGCGAGACATCAAACCCGTAGGCCAGATCGAGATCATCCAGTGCGCCGATGACCTCGAACAACAAATTGGAATTCAGTTCAGCTTTGTTTTTAGATACATCGGTTTTAATCGATAAATCAATATCCGAACCGGGGCGGTAATTGCCCTTGGCCCGCGACCCATAAAGCAGCACCTGTGTAATTTCAGGAAAACGAAAAAATACCGACTGGATTTTTTTAATATGACTCGCGGTTAAGCCAAAACGGTTTTTTTGTTTCACATTAGTCACCGGGCAACTGATCCGTTAAAGCATCTCTAAGCGCGACAAATTGATGGTAATAATCATCAATAATGGCATCCATGATTTCAATCACCACCGATTCGTTATAGGTATGACTGGTGAGCTGGCGTTTTTTAATCATATCCATCCAAACCTCGCCCTCGGTAATCAAGCCCCGTTCAAAAGCCAGGCGAAACGCATCACGACTACCCTGAATATTAGTAACACCCTGGTATTGATAAAAATCTTTAATCACATTCCAGGCCAGCTCATAGTTGTATTCAAAGGCCTGAATCACTCCCTGTTTTTCCAACTCATTCAGCTCCCGCTGATCCATCCACTCAAAGGCTAGGGTCAATTGTTTTAGTGAGCGTTTAAAGTTATCGAGTCGTTGTATCCAGCGAATATCTTCGGTCATGTTTAAATCCTCACTTACGTTCACTGTTAGACAAACATCTTTTGTAACAGGCCTTTTTTGAAGGATTCTGTTTGGGTAATTTTATGGGTAATAGCTTCTATTTTTTTGTCGACTGAAGAGAGAAAGGCGGCGATTTTTTGTTGTTCCAGGGGTGCAGTTGGTAAAAAAAACTTAAAGTTTTTTAATTCTCGTCCATTAATTGAGTTTATCGTTGCACCCAAGTTTTTATGTATTTCTCGGTAAAACATTTCGGACTGTAAAACCTGAAATATGAAATCATTATTATCGCCACGCAGCAAAGACATAAATGCACCATGCGTGGCCTTTGGAAAATTCTCAGGTACCAAAGCACTTTTGCCTATCAACCTTTTTGAACCATTCCTAACACAAAGAAGGATATCGCCCTTCCGAGACAAACTATCAGGATTAACCTCTAGATCGACATACACATTATCTTCAAGTGTTATTTTCATTTCTTGTACATTTGAAGATCTCAAAACAAGTAAACCATCCGGTTTTACGTTATCTGGGTTATATGTAAGGCCTCCTATTAAAGAAAAATAATTCCCTAAAAGTTGGACATCCCAATCAGGAAAAGCCTTTCCATCATCTTGTGTAAGACGAAGTTCCTGCGAGAAAATTTTTTGTATCAGGCCGCGCTTCCAGCTTTCCAACAGTTTGCGTTTACGGCGTAATTGGTTGAGCTTGTCATCGACCGCACTCAGAAAGACTGCGATTTTTTGTTGCTCTTCTTTCTCAGTGGGCACCGAGAATTTGATTTGACCAAAGTCCTTAAAATAGAGCCTAAGACGGTCGCTAGTGAGCCCATGGGAATAAGCCCATAAATCATAAATGGGACGTGCCCGCTGCAGGTTGAAATCAAAAAATCTTGTATCAATACCTTGTTTACCTGACAACACCACATAGGCTGGGCTAACCATACATTCTGTATCTGCCAAGCCCACAGCCCCTTGCCACATCCGCATCATGTTGTAGACCAAATCCCCCGGCTGCGCTCTCAAGTTGTCATTACTTGCCGCATCGTTTGCCATTCTTCGTTCGAGGGAGTTTCTTGGTACTAAACCATTGTTTAATGTGACTGAATAGATAGGCAGTCCGTCTTCGCCTTTTACACGGCTGTTATCGAATAGTTCGTGACCTTTCCTTTCAGCCCAATCACAAGAAAACTCATGAAACCTTAACTCCGGCTTTTCAATTATTGAAGTCACTACCATCACACCGGTGCCTCAATACCCAACTCCTCGCAAAGCCCTCGGATGGTGTCATCAATCTCCACCATATCCAGATCGATCAGCTTTAACTCAGCACTCACGGCAGCCAGATCGATGGGCGCTTCCTCTTCAAAGGTATCCACATAGCGGGGAATATTGAGGTTGTAGTCATTTTCGGCGATTTCACTTAACGGAGCCTTGTAACTGTATTTCTCTTCTTCGCTGCGCTGTTGGTAGGTGGTGACAATTTTGTCGATGTCCTGGGGTCGCAGGTTGTTCTGGTTTTTAGCTTTTTCAAAATGGGCGCTGGCGTCGATAAAGAGGATGTGGTCGGGGTGTTCGCGGCATTTTTTAAATACCAATAAACAGGTGGGAATGCTGGTGCCGTAAAAGATGTTGGCGGGCAGGCCAAT
>JAESSY010000169.1 GCA_016763855.1 Pseudomonadales bacterium | reverse complement strand
GTAAACAGTGTATGTAAGGCATAAAAAAAGACGCCCTAGGACGTCTTGATTTTAATATATGGTCGGAGTAGCAAGATTCGAACTTGCGACCTCACGTCCCCCAGTTGAAAGATTGATTCCACTCAAGATTTATATCCTTATATAACAATAATTTAATCAACCGTGCTTTTGTGTGCTAGTATATTTCTGGTCACGTTTGCATGTCTAACTGCGTGCTATAAGTGTGCTAAAAACTACCGAGTAACAGAGGTCTGTAATGTCATTTTCTACCGTAACATCCAACAAAGTAATTCACCTAAATAAGGCTAACGATAAGCCTATCAAGCTTACTAATAAAGTGATTAGCAATATTCTACCAAGAGCTAAAAGGTTTGATATCAAAGATACCTTGGTTACTGGGTTAAGAGTACGCGTTAATGCAACAGGTAGTAAAAGGTTTATAGCCGTGGGTAGAGTTAAAGCAACAAATCAAACTAGAACTTTAACCATTGGTGATGCAGATTTAGTTTCTCTTGATGATGCAAGGGTTAGCGCAAGAACTTTTCTAGGCGAATTACAGCAGGGTATTGATGTTACGAAAATTGAAGCTGTAAGGGTAGCTAACGAAGAAACAGAAAATAAAATTAAGAATATTATGCTTACAGATGCTATGGAATTGTATCTTAATGCTAGGCAACTTAAACCTAGTACTGTCAAAGGATATCGATATGAAATACCTATGTATTGTTCTGATTTTATTAACAAACCTGTAAGCGATATAAGTGAAGAGGATATTTGTCTTTGGTACTTAAATGGCAAAGATAGACCCACAGCTATAGGTAAAGCATTTAGATCTTTAAAAGCCATTATGCAGTACATGGTTGGCACTAAAATGATTTCCTTGAATCCTTGCGAAGCTGTTAATGTAAGAAAAATGCGTTATAAAATAAAACCAAGAACTAGGCTTATTGAAACTCATAATGTAACCAAGTTTATTGATGCATGGATTGGCTTAGTTGGTAATAACAAAGTTAATAGCGTACAGGGAGACTTTGTGCTTTGGCTTCTTATGACTGGGCTAAGGCTAGATGAAGCAAGAACTTTAAAATGGTCTGATATTGATTCAGATAACTTTTTAATAACAGTTCAAGATACAAAAAATGGTAATCCTCATGCTTTACCTTTTACACCTTTAATGTCTGATTTATTAGATAGACGTAAGAAAGACAATCCCGAAGCTAATCCATATATATTTCCTGCTCGAATAGGTAAGGGGTTGAGTGAAGAAAAGCATATTGTTGATTGCAGAAAAACACTAGATAAAATTAGTGATGACGCAAATATTCCAACTATTCGCCCGCATGATTTAAGACGCAGTTTTGCTACTATTCTAGAGGAGTTAGATATTAGTGAAAGTAATATAAAGGCTCTTATGAATCATGTAGATGGAACAGTTACTAGAAAGAATTATATTCAATCAGCTAACATTGAAGTTAAAAGAAGTAATTTGCACAAAGTAGCTTGTTACATTGAGGAGGCTGCAACTATAGAAAGCATGCACCCTGAACATCAAGAACAAACAGCTTACTTTGCTTGTGATAATGCAATTCGTGATTTTGTTTATGGTACTTCTGATATATCGCTTGTGGTTGTTAAAGGTGAGGTGACAGCTAAAGATAGGTTAGATGCAATGAGGTAAGTATTTTTCAATTGACGAAGGAATTAAAATAATATTAAATCATTGTATATTAAGGATATAGTTTACAGGATTATCTAAAGGTGATAATGCACTGTAAACTATTGCTAGTAACAAAGGGAAACTATGAAGGAAATAAATTTCACATATAAATTGTCACTAATAATTGGTGTAACTCTTTTTATTTCAGGCTGTAATGGAGGTAAGGTAACCACAACAGACTCAAGATTTTTAGCTTATAAAAACTGTAGCGCTGCTATTAATGAATTTTTAAGTACGCCTGCAAAGAGAGGTCAGATTGTTGATTTTAGTACCAATGAATTAGATTTAACTTCATTTGTTACCTTAACCGATGGATCGATAGTGTATAAAGAATACAGTGATACGGGTTGGGGACTTCGCTGCCAAAAAGATAAAAATAGTATAGCTTTGATGGCGACATGGAGAAACGAAGATACTTATTTAAATCGAGGAATTTTAGCTAGGTATTATGCACCATTGAAGTAAACATAACTTCTGTATTAACTTTTCAATAATCAGTAAGGGGCAGTAAATGAGAGAAATATTATCTGATGCTGATAGCTTGATATCTGAAATGGTTGAAAGGTTAGAGGCAGGAAGTGACCTTCTTGTGCGGTTCAGGGTTATCCCATTCCAAACAGAGGTATACGATGGCTATTTATGTGCATTTCACTCTGATGATGAAATTTTGATACTAAAAGAGGAAATTGGAACTGTAGGAGAGGCACTAGCTAGGTTTGGAGAGTTATGGGATAGAGCTAATGAAACTATTGAAGATTATAAAAATCAACATGCTTATGATGTATGGAAAGGGAAATAATGATTAAATTTTTAAACACAATACTTCTGCTAACTATTGCTTTTAATTCATTTGCCGATGAAAAACAAGTATGTGCCGGAATTGCTCATGCTTTAGGTCTACACAAGGAGGCTAAGGTTTATTTAGATAGTGCTACTAAAGAGGTTGAAAAATATTATAAATCAAAAGGATTACCAGATAATAAAATCAATTTACTCGTTGCAGATATAGTTTACAGTCCAATAAGTGATATTAAACGAATGGCGACTATAAGCATGTTGAGCAATGGAAATGCAGTTAACATGCAATATATTTATAGATGCTCTTCTATCTATGACAGCATTATTGCTAATGATGGCAGATCAAATACTTATGCTGCTACTCGGGATAGAATTGAATACGAGAATTCAGATGAATACAAACAAGAGCAAAAGAAAAAAGCTTTGGCACTTGCTTTAGCAAAAGAAAAAAGCTTTGGCACTTGCTTTAGCAAAAGAAAAAAAAGAACAACAAAAAGCACTAGTTAGACAGGAGAGAATTAAAAGAAGAGCAGCGCAGGTAATAGCAAATAAAAAAGCTAAACTAATTAAATTGATTAATAATTGCAAGGAAACATTAAACTTTGAAGCTACATCCCCCTCATGTATTGGTTATCAGGAATTAATCAATTCGGGAACATATAACAATTTAGCTTACGAGCACTTACTATCAAAAGTTAATGCTATAAAAGAAAAAGAAAGGCAATTAAGAAAAATTGAAAAAGCTAAAAACTCTTTGATTAGCCAAATAGAAAACTGTAGTAAATTGTTTGATATAGGGTTTAAACCTTCTTCTTGTTCAAAATATAAATTAGTTATTGATAAGGGTAATTACAAAGAATTAAGTTATGGTGACTTAAAAGATAAAATTGGACTAACCAACAACATAAAACAAAAGTTCACTGTCCCCCCCAAAACAGGTATCGCAGAAATAAGAGCTAAAGAAAACTTAGTTCGAGGGATTGATGCTTGTAAAAATTTAATAAAGTTAGGGTTTAAAAATGACTCTTGCGCTAAGTATGAAGAGGTAATCAAAGCAGGTGATTATAAAAATTTAAATTATGACGAGTTAGTATCTAAAATAAATTAAAGATAATTACAGCATACCTATACAGGGCTTCTACTATTTTAAACAGTTGCTTTAGTTTGAAGCATCTTGTCCTGCTTAGGTCTGACTATTAAGAAATCAATAAATCATTAAGAGATGAATTCTAAACCGTTCAAATATAATCAGGAATGAATATTTGATCATTTTCAGTCTGTTACGGTGTGTGTATAGCAAACTCATCGATTTTAAACCGAATTATGATAATGAGGCTTTATTATAAGATTCAAGCCTTAATCCTTCGTACAGGTGATTGTATATGAAATAATCAAAAGAAAACCCCATGTTCTCCCTTATGGATAATAATAAATACGCTTCTAAGGTGGTATGTAGTGGGTATTTCTAACTTTAACATTTACTCTTAATTATCACTCCACACCCCTTTATAAATGGGGTCTTATTTGTTATTTACTGTGCAGTTACGATACAATTACACAAGGAATTTTTGAATGATATTATCTTTTATCTGGGACAATTAATGGTATTAGCAAAAAGAAAGCAACCTATATGCGCTAAATGTAAAAGTCGCTTTAGTACTAAAAGGGAGAATGCTAAAAATTGTCCTGAATGTATTGAGGCAGCTAAACAGCCGAGAAAATGTAAAACTCCAGACTGCACTAACAAACCTGATGGTCGAAAATATTATTGCATTAATTGTAATATGAGTGACTTCTGGAATAGTTCATTCGGTAGATGGTGAGCTTACGGCAGCATAGTGCAACTTCCATTTTTTGATCTGATTTAATGAGCGCAACCTCCATTACTAGGATGCATTCATGCCAAATCAAGATCAACTACCAACCGTCGTTACTGC
>JAESSY010000168.1 GCA_016763855.1 Pseudomonadales bacterium | reverse complement strand
CCGACAAATGAAGCCATTTCAGTCCGCGTTGTACGAGAATCGACACCTTAATTCCTCGTGATTAAAATCCCGGAATGATATAGAATCCACGGCTTTGTCTCGTCGCTGCCTTTTTTAGATGCCAGAACCCAAATATATTAGAAACTTTTCTATCATTGCTCATATTGATCATGGTAAGTCGACTCTGGCTGATCGTTTTATACAGTTATGTGGTGGACTCAGCGATAGGGAGATGGATTCTCAGGTCCTTGACTCAATGGATATTGAACGGGAGCGTGGCATTACGATTAAAGCCCAAAGTGTTACCTTGTTCTATGATGCCCTCGATGGTCATCAATATCAGTTCAATATAATAGATACGCCCGGCCATGTAGATTTCAGTTACGAAGTATCTCGCTCACTAGCCGCCTGTGAAGGTGCACTATTGGTTGTGGATGCAGCTCAAGGAGTCGAAGCTCAATCCGTTGCGAATTGTTACACGGCAATTGAGCAGGGACTAGAAGTGTTGCCGGTATTAAACAAGATTGATCTTCCCCAGGCTGACCCGGATACCGTTAGCCAAGAAATTGAAGAAATTATTGGTATCGACGCGACAGCAGCATTGCATGTTAGTGCCAAGCGCGGAGATGGCATCAAAGATTTACTCGAACAAATAATTGAAGTTATCCCACCGCCACTAGATAAGAGAAATGAACCAGCACAAGCGTTGATTATTGACTCTTGGTTTGATAATTATCTAGGTGTCGTCTCTCTTGTTCGCGTGATGCAGGGACAGATTGCTAAAAAAGACAAAATCATATTGAAATCCATTGGTAAGGTTCAGCAAATAGATTCTGTGGGTATCTTTACGCCAAAGCGTGAAGAAACAGGTGTACTGAAGGCAGGAGAAGTCGGATTTGTTGTCGCGGGCATTAAAGATTTAAAAGGCGCGCCCGTTGGAGATACCATCATTTTGGCCTCTCACCCTGATGTCCCAGGATTATCAGGTTTTCAAAAAGTAAAACCCCAAGTTTATGCAGGAATGTTTACCGTGAGCGCAGATGATTTCGAGGATTTTCGTGATGCCCTCGAAAAATTAACGCTTAATGATGCATCATTAGTTTATGAACCTGAGAATTCTGAAGCCTTAGGTAACGGGTTCAGATGTGGTTTTCTAGGCATGCTTCATATGGAGATTATTCAAGAAAGATTAGAGCGAGAATATAATCTCGATCTCATTACTTCTGCTCCGACGGTTATTTATGAAGTCGTGAATAAACAAGGAGAGGCGCGGCGGGTTGATAACCCATCTCAACTTCCTGACCCCTCTACAATTCAGGAAATGCGTGAGCCTATTGTCATAGCAAATATATTGGTTCCTCAGGAATACCTTGGTAATGTCATTACGCTCTGTGTTGAACGTCGCGGAGTTCAAAAAGATATGCAGTTTGTTGGCAAGCAAGTAGCGGTGACATACGACGTGCCGATGGGGGAAGTTGTATTAGATTTTTTCGATAAGTTGAAATCAGTTAGCCGTGGGTATGCTTCTCTCGATTATTCTTTTGATCGCTTTGAACCTGCTAACCTGGTACGGCTCGACATTCTGATCAATGGCGACAAGGTTGATGCCCTGGCGCTTATTGTCCATAGAGACAATGCTAGAGCTAAGGGTTTTGCCTTAACCAAAAAAATGAAGGAACTCATTCCCAGACAGATGTTTGATGTCGCAATCCAGGCTGCGATCGGTGGGCAGATTATTGCCCGACAAACTGTTAAAGCGCTGCGTAAAAACGTGACCGCGAAATGTTATGGTGGCGATATCTCGCGAAAGAAAAAACTGTTAGAAAAACAAAAAGCCGGTAAAAAGCGAATGAAGCAAGTAGGCAACGTTGAAATTCCGCAGGAAGCTTTTCTTGCCGTCCTGAGAGTAGATAGATGAGTATAAATTTCCCACTTATTCTTGTCCTTGCGACATCCTTTACCGGTTTGATCTGGGTGCTTGAAATTTTTGTCCTTAGACCGAAACGGGAAGCCCCAAATAAAGAAGCTCTACAAAAGGAAATCCCACATATAGAAAAAACGAGTTATCGAGAACCACTCATTGTTGAGTACTCAATTTCCTTTTTCCCCGTGTTGCTGGTTGTTCTAGTGCTACGTTCATTTCTTGCTGAGCCTTTTCAGATTCCGACAGGCTCAATGATTCCAACACTTAAAATTGGTGACTTTATTCTTGTCAATAAGTTTGCCTATGGGATTCGTCTACCGGTTATTGGTACAAAGATTATTGATGTTGGTGAGCCTAAAAATGGCGATGTCATGGTCTTCATCCCACCTCATTCGGATGACTACCTCATCAAACGCGTCATTGGCATTCCCGGTGACACCATTCGTTACTCTGATAAAAAACTCTACATTAACGGAGTAGAGCAAACGCAGACTTTTGTTGCGAAAATACCGCCTAACAATCCCAAGTATCTTGTTTTCGAAGAAGTTACGGGAGAGGCAATTCATATTATTCATAAAAATGTATATCAAGATGATCGGGCACAGGAATGGCTAGTGCCTGAAGGAAAATATTTCATGATGGGGGATAATCGAGACCAAAGCAGCGACAGCCGGTTCTGGGGTTATGTATCGGAAGAAAATATAGTGGGTCAGGCATTCGCAATATGGCTTAATAAGGAGCCAGGGCTTAAACCACCAGGGTTTTCCCATAGTGGTTGGATTGAGTAATACTTAATCCATCGAAAAGTAGACCAATGGACGAGGAAATAGCGATGCAATCCAAACAACATCAATATCCAACTCAAAAGAATAAAAGTCTTACTTTACCCAAAAAGCAAATAGGGGCGAGCTTGATTGGTTGGATGTTCATAATCCTAGCCCTCGGTACCGTAGCGACGGTTGGAACTAAGCTGGTCCCATTATATGTCGACCACAATACCATCTCGAATTTAATGGATAAGATGGCGGGAGAAGATGGACTTGCTGATAAGCGTAAGTCAGATCTTGTAAAGATGATGGAAGGTCGCATGAAACTGAACAATATCCGAAACTTTCCATTGAAAGAAAATTTGGAAGTCGAGAGAACAAAAAATGGAACAGATCTAAAATTAAACTATGAAGCCCGTGTCCCTTTTTTCCAAAATATCGATTTCATTGCCACTTTTAGCAAAGAAATTGAATTGAGAAAGTAGTCCTCCGGGTGATCCGCTCAAACGATAAACTAAAAAAATTACAAAGGCGTCTCTCTTATTCGTTTAAAGATGAAGCCTTACTAATGCAAGCCTTAACGCATCGAAGTTTTAGTTCTCACAACAATGAACGCCTCGAATTTCTTGGGGATTCTATTCTCAACTTTGCCATTGGCGAAAGTTTGTTCAGCCGATTCAGTTCTGCGAATGAAGGTCAGTTAAGTCGCCTACGTGCTAAAATGGTTCGGCAAAGTACATTGGCAGATGTCGCTCGGGAATTGAAGTTGGGAGAAGATCTAGTTCTAGGTGTCGGTGAATTAAAATCAGGAGGATTCGAGCGGGACTCCATTCTTTCAGACACCCTTGAAGCCATTGTTGGTGCGATGTATTTGGATTCCGGGCTAGAATATGTTCGAGAACATGTTGTTAACTGGTTTGAATCCAGGCTTGCTCATCTCTCTCTGGAAAAACCCTTAAAGGATGCTAAATCTAGGTTACAAGAGCATTTACAGAGTAAGCAAATCACACTGCCCGTATATGAAGTTAGTCACACAACAGGTCAATCACATGAACAGGTATTCTACGTTGAATGCCAGTGCGATCTTTTGAGCGACAAAATAAAAGGCCAAGGAAGTAGTCGAAGAATCGCTGAGCAAAATGCCGCATCGGCCATTCTGAGTTTATTAGATATTGAGTTTGATGATGGATAGTGAAAATAACAACGAATATGTTAAGGGTCGACGCTGTGGGTACGTTGCCATCATTGGTAGACCTAATGTAGGTAAGTCTACCTTGTTAAACTACATCCTTGGACAGAAACTGAGTATCACCTCTAAGAAACCTCAGACGACTCGCCATAGTTTGTTAGGGATCAAAACGACAGAAACTGCTCAGCTACTTTACGTTGATACGCCGGGTATCCATGGTGCTGAGAAGAAGGCGATTAATCGCTACATGAATCGAAGTGCCAAAAAGGTTATTCGTGATGTGGACGTTGTAGTTTTTGTGACGGATAGAACAGAATGGCATGCTGATGATCAAGTTGCTGCAGACGCTTTAAAGGGTGCAATCGGTAGTGTCATTGTCGTTGTTAACAAAGTTGATCTCCTTAAGGATAAAACCAGATTGCTTCCTCATATTGCGTTGCTTGAAGAAAAATTCCCCGATGCTCATATTGTACCTATATCGGCAGAAAAAGGAGACAATCTCGATGCACTAGAAAAGCTTGTCGAAGAAAATTTGCCCTATGATAACTTTTTGTTTCCCAATGACCAGATTACGGATAGAAGCGAACGCTTTTTAGTTGCCGAAGTCGTTCGCGAAAAAATCATGCGTCAGTTGGGCGATGAATTGCCTTATGCTGTCACGATTCAAATCGAAAGTTTCAAGAGTATAAAATCGATTCTCCATATTGATGCAGTGGTATTTGTAGAACGTGATAGTCAAAAGCAATTCTTATCGGAAAAGGCGGTGCGAAACTAAAACGGATTGGCACCGATGCAAGGCGTAGCATAGAGTCTTTGTTGGATCAGAAGGTAATGCTGAGGCTTTGGGCGAAGGTCAAAACGGGTTGGTCTGATGATGAAAGAGCCTTAAAGAGCCTTGGATATGACGATATCTAGTGAACCTTTGGTTAATAGCCTATTTTCCTTAGGCCCTGCCTACATTCTCCATAGTAGAAAATATCGCGATAGTAGCTTGATAGTGGAGTTGTTTACTGCAAAAGATGGACGTGTTGCTGGTGTTATCCGGGGTGCCAGGAAATCGAAGAGCGGCATTGTTCAGCCATTTTCTCCTCTGCTCGTTGCTTATCAGGGACGTAGTGATCTTAAAACTATTACAAAAATAGAAGTGCTGAGTATTGGAAGTCTTGTTGGTGAAAATCTTTTTATAGGCATGTATGTGAATGAAATATTATTTCACTTACTTGGAAAATTTGAAGCCACACCCGCTTTGTTTTATGACTATCAAGAGCTATTGTCAAAGCTTGCGAGTGACACCTTTCAATATCAATCATTACGCGAATTTGAGTTTCGACTCCTATCGGAACTGGGTTACGGCATCACTTTTGATACCGAGGCAGGTACTGGTTTAGCGATTGAGTCCGATACGCACTATCGATTTGAAGCCAACCAAGGTTTCTTTCTAGCTCAGGGTTCTGGTGAAACTACTTTTGATGGCGAACAGCTATTAGCCTTGTCGAAAGGCGACTATGGTTTCAGGGGAGTGGAAATTTGTGCCAAGCGCATTATCCGAATTTCCTTAAATGCGCTTCTTGAGGGAAGGGTTCTGAAGAGTAGAGCGCTTTTTAAGCGGCATCCTAAAAACAACAAGTCCTTAAGAGATGTCTGATGGTGTTTCGCGACTCTCATACCAGCACTGCAGCTCGACAATATGATGATCAAGTTCGATTAACAAAGGCGTGATTTGCGCTTCGTTAAAGGAATCATTCTGTTTAATGACTTTAGGGATGCATTGAATGCTGTGTTCTAGCCGAGACGCTCCGGTGTAAAGTAGGCCGCCTTCCATCCGATGAATAATTTTATGAAGTGCATCAATATCTTTAGATTTTCTTGCCTCATTAATCCTAAAGTTATCATTAGGAAGTGTATCCATCAAAATTGTTAACATTTCCTCCATTAAATCAGATTTATGATTGGCTCGATGTAATGCTAGTTCTTTGTCAAATAGTGCTTTGTTATTCAGAAAGTGCTCGACAACAAATTCTTGTAGTTCGTTTTGTAGGAGGGGGTAGGTTATCTGATGCCAAAGGTCACGCTTATAATAAGTTTCATTGTTGGAGAGTAGAACAAGGGTCCTGAAATGCAGTAATTTGCTTGCCGCAATGACATCTTCATTTTTCTTGCAACAAATAAAACATAGATCGATCTCGTTAGTGTTCTCCGTTAACTCAAAACCCAGGTTGAACAAGCGACTTTCAATACCTTGTTTCTGTTCTTTTTTGTCAGCAATTACCCTTGCCTTTCGCCCGAAAATGATGGGAGCGCTTTTTTTTAAACGCTCTATTGGAATGTTGAGTACGCTTTCGATCATGACGGTATTGAATGAACTTTCGCTTTGATTGAGAGGAAATGAAGATGTCTCTGCAGAACCTGAAAGCGAAATTTGAAGTGTGTTTGAATTTGGAATACTAATCCATAGATTGAGAGAGAGTTTCTTTTCTTCATTATTTTTTTGAAGTACTGACTTTAGAATAAAATTGAAAACAAGAGATTTTAAACTATCTTTGCTTACACTCAGTTCCTGACAGTTTTCTTCGAAGACAGGGATAAGATCAATGCCATCGGCCTGAAGAAGAAGCCAAGTGAGTCTAATGGCTTCATCACAGGCTTGAAAGGGATTGCAAATGGCATGGTTGGTTTGCGTAGGTGAGGAGGATCGCAACTCTTGTAACAAAAACACAATTTGTTGAGAGGATAAATTCAGATCATGCCGAAGTGCGTCGGTATTTTCTCTTCTTTGAAGGTTGTTAAGCGCGATGAATTCGGCCAGGATTTACTGGCTCATCTTAATGAGGTAAGCCTGACGTTGATGTTCTTGTATTTCCAGGAATGTACTATTAATCTGAGATTGTTTGTCTGTTTGCAGTCTCTGGTTTTCGTCTCTTAGATTGCGTAGTTGATCACGATGAGCTTCTTCATTGTGATTGAGCAAGGCATGAAGCGATGATGCAAGATGGTGGAATGGCGTGTTTGACTCAAAACTAGAAGCGTTAATCGATAATGTAGGCTCATCGAGTTGTTGAGTCAGTTTAGACATTGGATCCAAAAAGCTGTTTCGAATTTTTCTGATATTCAATAATGCAGTGATTATTAGTGAAATTAACAAAATACTTGCTAAGCCGAAATTCACGAGGCCGAGATTGTGTCTTACAAACCAGAGGAGAAATCCGCCACAGAGTAAAACTGGGGCAAGGATGAAGCCGAATAAAACTTGTTCGTTTCTTTTCACAAAGCGATTAGTTATATGGTTAGATTAAGCTGATATTATATGAATCAATGAACATCTTCTATTCTTGGATATGGAATAGCTAAGGGAGGTTCGAAAGACTTCCTCGGCCAGGCTCCTAGTCGCAACACTAATTTACAATGAGTTGAATATGTTATGAATAATTACCCAACAATTGAATCTTGCATTGGTGAAACACCACTCGTCCGATTGCAAAGGCTGCCAGGGTATACCAGCAACGTTGTTTTGGTAAAACTCGAGGGTAATAACCCCGCTGGATCGGTAAAGGATCGGCCAGCGATGAGTATGATTAATCGTGCTGAGGCCAGAGGTGAAATTAAACCTGGGGATACGTTGATAGAAGCAACCAGTGGCAACACGGGTATTGCGCTTGCGATGGCTGCAGCGATAAAAGGTTATAAGATGGTACTTATCATGCCAGATCATATGAGTGCGGAAAGAAAATCTGCCATGCTGGCCTATGGCGCAGAATTAGTGACGGTTTCAAAAGAAGAAGGCATGGAAGGTGCAAGGGATCTTGCGCAGAGCATGCAGGATAAAGGAGAGGGGTTGGTATTGGATCAATTTGCGAATGTGGATAATCCACTGGCTCATTATGAGGGCACGGGTCCTGAAATTATGAGACAAACACAAGGTAAACTCACACACTTTGTTAGTGCCATGGGTACAACGGGCACAATTATGGGCGTCTCTCGCTATTTAAAAGAAGTAAAACCTGATGTTGAAATTGTCGGGCTTCAACCGATTGATGGTG
>JAESSY010000167.1 GCA_016763855.1 Pseudomonadales bacterium | reverse complement strand
TGCAGCTTCTGTACCTTTTACCGGAGTACCATTAGCTGTCATTCCATATGTCTTTTTCATCTCTGCTTCAATTCTATCTACAATTCTCTCATCTTTTCTTGTTATATCTTCTTGGTATTGTCATGGCAGTGCTCACTGGATTTATTTTTAGGAAACAAATATTTGACACAGAGATAACTCCTTCTTTTCAAGAGATGCCTGCATATCACATTCCCGTACTACGAAACATACTCATCACTACCTGGTTTCGCTTACGCAGTTTTTTATTTCGTGCTGGTAAAACTATCGTCCTCGTTGTCATGGCACTCAGTTTTCTAAACTCTTTAAGTTTTGATGGATCATTTGGCAATGAAGATTCAGAGGCCTCTGTTTTATCAACCATTGGTAAAGCAATTACCCCGGCATTCGCGCCGATTGGCATAAAAGAAGAAAACTGGCCAGCCACTGTCGGACTATTTACTGGGATATTTGCAAAAGAAGCAGTCGTCGGCACGCTAGACGCACTCTACAGCCGTAAGAAGCCAACACCATCTGGCGCACCAGACTTAATCGCTGTCACAGGTGAAGCATTGAATTCAATTTGGGATAATGGATCAGACTTACTTTCTGGACTAGCGGATCCACTGGGTATTTCTATTGAAGAAAATACTGATATCGTTTTGGCAGCAGAAGCTCAAGGCGTTGAAACTGGGACACTGACCAATATGGCACGTCTCTTTGGCGATCAATTTGCCGCATTTTGTTATTTGGTTTTTATTCTGTTGTATGCACCTTGCGTTGCTGTGTTGGGCGCCATAAGCAAAGAAGCCGGTTGGCGCTGGGCCCTACTGGTTTTCTGTTGGACCACAGGTTTAGCCTACGTTACCGCGAGCAATATTTATCAAATCGGTACATTTTTAGATCACCCCAAGTTTTCAATACTCTGGGTAATATCGACTACGTCCCTAACTGCCCTGTTTATTGTCGGTTTGAAACAAATTGGCAAGAAGTCACTTCCCGTCAATCTCATTCAAACAGTTCAAATTGATTAATTGATTAATTAAAAGCCTGAAATTGACGCATTAAAGCCCACCTCTATACTTAAGAGATGCGTGCTTTTTGGTCTGTATTTATCCTTTGCTTTGCGCCAGCTTTATTGGCTGAGCCGCTTATAATCATTGATCAATCAAAAGACTATGATCTCTCGAATCACATAGAAGCTTATTTAGATCACGAGAATAAGCTTAGCGTAGAAGACGTCCATGACATTCACTTTGATCAATTCAAAACGCTGGGCAAAAATGAAGGGAACTTTGGCTTTTTTACAGGAACACTGTGGCTGCGCATAAAATTCAAGAGTGAATTTTCTGTTGTCGCTTTTCCTTATTGGCTTTTAGTCTTAGGTTCACCTCAACTAAGAGAGTTAGATCTCTATCAATGGCATTCGGATAAGCTCATACGAGAACACCATACAGGTTCAATCTATCCGTTTGATCAACGTGAAGTAAAACATCCCAGCTGGATTTTGCGTATCGCAATGCAGCGCGGCGAATCAGAAATACTTGTCAGAATTCGCTCCCACTCTTCTGTCACAATTAAAGCGTATATTCAACCACCTCCCAATCTCTTTGAATCGGTAAGTAGAGAAAACATGTTCGTGGGATTTGTCTTTGGTTTCTTCGTTGTCATGCTTGTTTATAACGCCATTGTTTTCGTGGTTACACGTGAAAGAACATTCGCGATATTTTCATTACTCATGTTTACAGCCATCATATACAGATTGAGTATGACAGGCTTAGGCTTCAGGTTCTTCTGGCCCGAAAACCCTGAATTGGCAGAGATCATAACAAGGATGTCGGCAAGCTCAACGGTAGCCTTAATAGCTTTTTTTGCGCGGGATTATCTACGCCTTTGGGAATGGAATCGTTGGTTAGACAAGACATTACTTTTCTGTCCACTCATTGTCATTATCATATTTCTAGGGCTACCGATTAAAAGCTCACCAGGGGTCAGTTTTGCCATTATGTTCACACCACCGCTATTGGCCTTTCTGGCATCAATCATTGCCAGCCAGAAAGGCCGTGCCGGTGCTAAGTTATTTCTTTTAGGATGGTTCTTCTTCCTAGCTTGCCTTGGTTTGGGTTTACTCACCTTATTCGGCACACTCCCACAATTTCTTGTTGGTGTTAGCTGGACTGAAATAGGGCTATTTTTTCTCATCATGCTAGCGTCTCTTGGCCTGGCTAATCGAATTAACGAAGAAAAATTGATGCGAGTGGCAGCAGACTCAAAAGCGGATACAAGATCAGAGTTTCTGGCCAATATGAGTCACGAAATACGCACGCCTATGAACGCTATTATGGGCTTCTCCGAACTTGCACTAAGGGAAAATTGTTCTAAAGAAGAAAAACACTTCTATTTGGAACAAATTGGTCACTCTAGTGCCAATTTACTCGGCATCCTAAATTTGGTGCTTGATTTATCGAAAATCGAGGCGGGGAAACTACAAATCGAGACAGTAGAGTTTAACCTTGGCGATCTTATTGAGAATCTTGCTGCGCAATTTCGCCCCATACTGAAAAATAAAAACTTCAAACTTCATGTAGTGATGAATATAACACTACCGACAAATCTAATTGGCGATTCCCTACGGATCCGCCAAGTCTTAACTAACCTTCTGAGCAATGCAATAAAATTTACTGAGCACGGTTCAGTTACTATGCAGGTCGATATCGCTAATGGCAGTGAACTTATCGTCATAGTAGAAGACACTGGTTTAGGTATTTCAAAATCTCAGATTAAAGATCTATTTGAACCATTCAGTCAGGCCGATACTTCAACCACTCGCATTTTTGGCGGTACAGGTCTTGGTTTGTCGATTGTGAAACAATTGCTCGAACTCATGGGTGGCACTATTAATGTTACAAGTACGCCAGCGGTAGGCACCAAATTCACAGTGACTATCCCTGTAAAAATAGTCAAACAGATTGTACAAATAGCGCCCTTACCCTTAAAAAATCAGGATCAGAATAACCAGTTGGAAAATTGCCGCGTGCTTTTAGTAGAAGATAATTCCATCAATCAGCTATTGGCGACGACTATCTTAAAAAAGGCAGGTATGCCATGTACAATTGCGGAGAATGGTAAAGAGGCGGTAGATGCGATACAAAAAGGTGAATTCGATATCGTTTTAATGGACATACAAATGCCTGTGATGGACGGCCTCGAAGCCACACGCCAAATTAGACAGATTCACAAAAATCATTCTCTCCCCATTATCGGATTGACGGCAAATGCGATGGAACAAGATAGACAAGCATGCATGGATGTCGGCATGAATGATTTTATTGCTAAGCCGTTCAAAACCCAATTGTTATTTGAAACCATCAGGAAATGGCACCTCACCATGCCTGTTGGCTAACATAAGCCTTTAGGCTACGATGTTCATCTTCTTCGAAGGGGGGATCTAACAATTCCAAATCTCTCATCAAATCAATTCGGAAAGATCTAAATGCCTGTCTCATTTCGCACCACGCTCCGAGCGTCCATTTGTTACCCCAAAAAAATAATAAGAAAGGCCAAATTATCCTTTCGGTATCATCCCCTTTTAAAGATTGGTAGGCGCACTTGATTTTGGTATTTGCAGCTATCGCCTCACGCACAATACCCAAATTCTGAGCAGTTTCTTCGCCCAGTTGCCAGCGAGGTACAATAATTTCCTGTAACTCGACTTCCTTCCGTAGCTTGTTGGGTAAAATGGATTCTATTTTTCGCATCGCAGTTGCCGTCACAGAACCCAATTTTTTATCTGACCAGGCCTTAACCATTTGTGCACCGAGCGCCAATGCCTTCAGCTCATCGGGGGTAAACATTAATGGCGGTAGTTGATATTCATCTCGAAGTAGATATCCCACACCAGCTTCACCATCAATGGGAATGCCAGACCCAATCAAATCCCCAATATCCCGATAGATTGTTCTTTCGGAAACCTCTAGCTTTTCGGCTATATAACGTGCTGTTCTTACTTTCCCATCTTGCAAAATAAGCACTATTTGAAATAATCGATCAGCCCTACGCATAGCGGTTTTCCTATTTGGTCGGATGTCTTTTACTTGATTACATTTGAATTAGAATTAAACTCAAATAAAATAAAATAAAAGAATAAAGAATCACCACACTATTGTACTGTACATTCATACATGTTCGCCAATTAATAAAGACCTAATTCATTTAACTGAAAATCGATGCAAGACATTAGTCGCGCCACCGACAATCTTTGCATTTTCAGACGGATTGACTTTGCGTCGTTTAAAGCCACGAATATTACAGATTGTAAGAGGCCTTGATAATAGCCGCCCGTTAGTCAAATATTTGGCCGACGAAGTGATGACATTAAAACCAGGTGCTGCTGCTTTCCTGAAGACGAACATGTCATTTTCTACAAGATAAATAGTGGTGTCGTTGATATCATAGGCGAAGGTATACCATTCCAAACGGTGTTGATTTACTTTCCTCCGTTACCAATACGATAATGAGTACCGCTATCAGCGAGTTGACCGATGCGTAAATCACGTTGAGACCAAAGCTAAATTGGGCAGTTTAACACTAGCGCTGACAACTCAGTGTCCCACTTACCCTGCACTTCTTCATCCACATTCTCTAGGCCGTGAAAGGCTAAAAACTCCTGCGCATGAATGATCCGATCTCCTCGGGCATTGCGTATTTTCATTAACAAGCCACCGCTCGCTTCGTTATGTACCGGCATGACCAGAAGCTGTTTATCGCGATTGACCAAAATAACCGAACCTAGGCCATTAAAATACCGTGTGTAATATTCCACGCTTAAATAGAGGCTGCCGCGACTTAGACCCAGATCGGCGTTAGAGTCCGCCGCCCGTACAGTCATCTTATTTATGCCTCTCAATGCGCTCAACCAGACGCGAATAAACAATATCCGCAGCCGCCGAAACCGCTGAGCTCAAACCAATTCCCAAGGACAATTCCTCTGCCTCAATCAGAAAAACAGTTACATCGGTTGGAAATGCTTCTTTGAATATTTTTCTACCTGCGAACAATGCATTGTCCCAGCGAAAGTCATGCAGGTTATAGCTGGGCTCAGGCATATTTTCCAATTCTTTACCAGGCACTTCAAAAATTGACCCAGGCTCTGACTCGCTGCTATTTGCATCAATGATAACCAAGGCGTCACTACCGCGGGCCTGAAACATAACATCCATACCCGCGGTGCCGGAATCAAAAATTCGCACACCCGGCTTTGGATTATTATGCAGATACACCAATAGTTTTTGAATTATGTAAACACCGACCCCGTCATCCGACCGGTTAGGATTACCACAGCCTATAATTGACAATTCACTCACGCTTGTTGTTCCTTATTTCTAACCACTGCCAGGAAACGCTTTCTTACCTTGCCCCCAACGGCTTTCACATTTCGGGTTTTCGAAAGCATCCACGACTACATCAATCAAATCATAAATCGTACTGTCAAAGCCAGATTCCTTAATGCCCTCTCGTACCGCCGCTATCGCGGTCATTGAAATCGCTGATACAACTGCATGCTCAGCATTTGAGACCGTGGCATCCGCAGGGTTATCGAAGGATTGTTTACAGGCTTTTACATCGGTCGAATGAAGCTTTCGGCACATAGCAGGGCGAACGGAGTAGACAGAACAGGAGCGATCCAAAAGAAAGGCGCAGGGAATATTGGTCAGAATACGTTTCGACTGTGATAGGGTCGACACCAACTTACTGTTAGCTCGTGCACGTTCGAGAGTCGCATCCTTCTGACTAGGCGTGAAAGTAGAATCGACAAAATGTTTGATTGCGAAGACCTCCTCCGCACCTACTTCAACTTTAAAGGAGCAACAATAATCACATCCATTTCGACAATCTAATTTTGCATCAGCATGGTTTAACACAGCTATCATTGTACTGTTAAGTCGCTTACTTGCTTTGGCTACGGCAACAAGCACCGCCTCGGCATCACCGTCAGGCATACAATCTCGAATAACCTGACCTTTCTCAGTATCAAAGGCTAACTGCAATTGTTCTTGAAATTCACCCATCTCGAAATCATAACCTCATATTTTTTGGCATCGCTATTACGACATTAATGCCACAAAAATACCATAAAAAAACGCGGCACTCGGCCGCGCTGTCGGTGGTTACGTTTAGCATCACACATTGTGCATTGCCAAAATTCAATCCACTAAGTATCTTTAATAAGGCTCGTGACTAAATTCGCCACAACCGACACCACCATTCAGCTTCAACGGGTACTGCTAATTCTGGTAAATCACACCATTTTCTGTGCACTAGGTAATACATGCATTCAAGGCATCGCTGTTCGTCTTCTCCGTAAGGTTTGTCTACAAACCCAGAGATCACCATTTTCTCTTCCAGATCATCTGGACCAAACTCTCTTAGCTCAACCAGGACTTGTTCGAACTCAATATTAGTTTCAGGAAAAGGCTCAGTTTTGGTTTCCAGGCCATTGGCCATCAACCGGCCAATGCGATCACGTAATGCGTCGTCATCTGAATCACTCACGATTACACCTCCTTATTTGTTCTTGCGTAAGACATCAAGTACCCATCGCAATGACTGATAGGTACTCAACTAATATCAGGCTTTAAGATGTTTTAAAACGCGAAAGCTCTTTACCCGTCTTCGCATCATGTGCATGCACGGTACAAACCAAACATGAATCATAAGAACGCGCTACGTGTCCCACTTCAACCGGATCACTTGGATCGGCAATGGGCGTACCAATTAGAGCTTCCTCAATAGGACCACGCTCACCTTCAGCGGAGCGAGGACCAACGTTCCAGGTCGTAGGTGCAATGATTTGGTAGTTCTTTATTTTGCCTCCTTCTACCTCGATCCAGTGACACAATGCACCACGAATAGCCTCTGTTGCACCCCAGCCTTGACCATCCTGCTCTTTCGGTTTGATATAGAAAGGCTCGTCAAGACGTAACTCTCGCAAACAACGCTCCATTTGGCGATAGATAGATTTAACTTCATGCATACGTGCAAAGTGACGCAATAGCACATTTGCACCACCCATCTTTTTATACATATCTAATACCAAGCCATCACGGTATTGCCATTCTTCCATATGATCGCCACCGTAAATTAATTCACGCGCCAGTGGTCCTGCTTCAAGATGACCATTTTCTTCATGTACGGTTGCTGTTGACCAGGTATAGTTTTTCTCAAAATTATGCTCGTTGTTGGCTATGGGTATGGTTGTGCGATCAAATGGATGCTTTGCTTCGTCGCCTTCGTCATACCATGCATGGGTTACATCTTCACGGGTCATGGCTTGATCCATAAGTTTATGTGTACCCGTCGCACCGTCAAAAACACCACTCGGCATTTGTATGGAATGATTTCTACTCTCAATAGTAGGTTTATTGTACTTTTCTTCGTGTGGCAAATAGCCCCAGGAAACAAATTTGTCCAAGCCTTTACCGTATTTATCCAATCCAACATCACAACCCATGCGCCACATCATGCCCAAATCTGAATTTGCGTGTTCTGGTTTTTCGTCTAACCAAGCCATGAAGTCTTCATAAGTTTCAATTTCTTCATAACGCTCTAAAGAGCAGCCTAACCACATTGGCTCAATCCAATTCGTACGGAAGTGCTCAAGTATTCCCCATGAACGAGTCACGTCGGTCAATGTGGGTGAACACATAACACCACCAGGCACCATAAAACTTGAATGCGGCCACTGGCCACCTAACATTGCATAAATTTCTACAGGACGACCTGAAATAGTCACGCCAAGTTCGTAATTGGTACCCGTAAAAGGCGCCCAGCGTTTTACTGCTTCTTCATAAAACGGACTGTTTTTATAGTTTTTGTTACACATATCAATCATGAACAAACCATAATGATGACGCGGTAAACTTTGTAAACTTTCAGCTAACTGCCCTAGATTACGAGCGATAATGGCATTACGCGGTACTTCAGTACCCCATGCAGTATCTAACGCCCATGCAGCACAAGTTAAATGTGACGCGCCGCAAATGCCGCATGCACGTGGCGTTACCACCAGACCTGCTTGGGGATCTTTATCTCTCAAAATTATTTCAAAACCCCTAAACAACTCTGCTGAGGTCCAAGCATTGGTGACTACGCCATCTTCTATATCGACTCGAACGTCAAGGTCACCTTCAACGCGACCAACGGGTGAGATGTCTAATGTTTGTACTTGTGACATTTAGTGCCTCCTTTAAACGACGAATATGTCTTGTTCAGCCCATGCAGGCATAGCGGCTTTCGCTGCGCCAGTAAGTTTGATGTAACCTTTTTTATCTACACCTGTTGGTAGATCTTTTGGTACACCCATCACGGTTTGAGTTTTAAATACCGTTCCAGGTGCTAAATCAAAGAATGGGAATTCTGGTTCGGTACAACCGAGGCATGGCATACCTGCGCGTGTTTTCGATGAAACACGATTCCACAAAATGCGATTGCAAGGGGAGTGTGTCATCGGACCACGACAACCTAGATCGTAGAACAAACAACCTTTACGTTGGCCAAATTCTGTGGTGGATACCTTGTAGGCAAAGTGCATGTTTCGAGTACAGCCTGTCTGGGTAAAGCTTTGAAAAAATGTCTTAGGTCGTTGAAACTCATCCAGTGCCAAATCACCCGTTCGGCCGGTTGCGATCGCTACTAAAATTTGTGTTACCCAATCAGGATGTGCTGGACAACCAGGGATATTGATAACGGGTAAACCTGCTTTACTTGTGAAATCAGCACCAAGAAATCCACCATTAGCACGTTTTAAAAACTGCAGGCCCTGAGACTCAGAAGGATTAGGTGCCGTTGCGGGAATGCCTCCCCAAGTAGCACAATCACCCAGTGCGACAACAAAATCAGCGGCATCGCATAGCTCGCGAACCCACTCTTTCATCGGACGTCCACAAAAACGATTCCACTCGCCGGTACCGTTTGGGGCATTAACAACTGAGCCCTCAAAAACGAAAATATCCAATTTTGTCTCACCAGAAACACAATTCTTTAAAATGGTTTTAACATTATCGCCCAGTTCAACCCCTAGAGACGGCTGCCACAAGATGTTCATACCAAAGTCTGTCACCAGGTCGCATGCACTGGGTTCTTCTGCGTTTAGAAAAGACATGGTGTTGCCTGAACACGCCCCACCCTGCAGCCATAGAATATTAGCCATCTCCATCCTCCAAATTGAAAATTAGTATTTCGCAGCCCTTCGTAGTGGGCTCGTTGATGAAATACAGAAAGCAACTCTTATGCCAAAGAGTTGTTAGCTTAATAAACAAAGAGTTACCGCTATTTCAGTGGTGATTGTCTATTTTTTGGTGATGATGTGTATACATAGTTAGCAGTGTTGATGCCAACTTACTTAGCGTTTTATCCAATACATTGAAAACCATTGAAACTCGAGATCACGTTAAAGAAGAGACAAAACATTAAAAATTACCCCTGACGATTACCACACACAGGGCATTCACACTCACCGCTGCAACCATACCAGATACCTTTGCACTGACTACATCAATGACCTTTTAGGCTCACCTCTGCCGATTTAAGCTGTTTTGCCAACGGGGTTAAACCTAGATCTAACGAGCTTTGCTGGCTGATTTTGGGTTTAGTTTTTGACTGCGGAAACCTGATGACTCCCTCTGCAGGCTCGTCTGGTAGTTTGCCATCGGACGTTGGCATCGCGCTAAATGACTGTAGTACTATCATTGAGACCATAGCGCTTGATCTTATTAGAAATGCCTACCCGCGACAGCCCCAATTCAATGGCGGCTTTACTTTGATTCCAGCGCAGTCTTTCAAGGGTTTCAGCGATAATTCTGGCTTCCATTTGAGCGACTTTTTCTTTAAGGGTGATGCCATCGAGATTGAAATCCACGCTAGGGGATTTAAGCTTAGGTTTCAACGCGGCAAGATGAGGCGACAGTGCGCCCTCCATAATAAAAGTACCACTGTCAGTCAGCGCCATCATACGTTTGATCTCATTTTCCAGTTCACGCACGTTACCCGGCCAGCTGTGCAACATAAACTTTTCCATAACCCCGGGAGAAATCCCCAAAATCGTTCGATTAATTTCACTGGCATATTTTTGAACCAAAAACTCGGTCAGCACCTCAACGTCCTCAATTCGTTGTCGTAAGGGCGGAACATTGAGCTGGAATCCATTCAAACGGTAATAGAGATCCTGCCTGAATTCACCTCGTGTAATCAGAACATCAAGGGGCTGGTTGCAGGCCGCTATCACCCGAACATCACACTTGATGATTTGATCGCTACCTAACGGTTTAACTTCTCCCTCTTGAAGAAACCGCAACAAACTGACTTGAAATGTTGGGGATACATCCGCGATTTCGTCCAGAAAAACCGTCCCCCCATCGGCCGCAGGAAACAATCCCATGCGATCGCTCACTGCGCCAGTAAAAGAACCCCGCTTGTGTCCAAATAACTCGGAGTGCAATAGTTCATCAGACATGCCACCGCAATTGTGTACCATTAGCGGTAGCTCACTACGATTACTATTGTGATGAATACCTCGCGCCACAAGCTCTTTGCCAGTACCCGTTTCACCTTGGATCAGAATGGGCAGGTTGGTCGTAGATGCTTTTTTTGCCAAATTACACAAATTGGCCATGCTCGGGCTACAGTAAACCAGTTTTTCAAACTGAGCTCTTCGATCTCCTTGCCCTGTTTTGACTTGATGTTTTCTCAAAACATGTTCTGCCAACTTAAAATCTTGACTTAAATGTCGATGGCGATAAGACAACTCTCGATTTTCCAATGCTCTGCTCACCAACAGTTCTACCTGCATCGCAGACCACGCGGAAGCCACAAACTGATAGATCGCGGCTTTTTCGGTGGCTTGATTAATTTCTGCCTGACTCAAGTCTCCAGCAAGTAAACGAACCACTTCAGGGTGTGATATTCGCGCCCTACGCAATAACTCAAGTGCATCAAATTGGCCACTGGTGTGTTTACAAAGCAGTAGATCAATGTCTTCGGTATCCAGTAAGTGCAGCACTTCTTCAGCGTCATCCACCGTGTTGATAGTGTAGTGCTTACTCAAATACCGGTGCAGAGCTACCGCTTCCTTACCCGTATAACCGGAGATGATAATCGTCGTTTTTCCATTCATGACAACCAGTATGCATAGATAGTATGCATTGAGCAAATCAAAATCACGCCTGAATTATCATTGAAGTTTACATGCATACTTTCATTACTATATGAAAGGATACTTGACAATAATTTATTGAGTCGGTTATGGTACTTGGAACTGGCACAAATACGAGATTCAACAAGGTAAGCTAATGGCCGAAAACCTACCGGAACACGAGTTTAATCAGGCACTGAAAGCAATTGAGGAAGATAGCATTAGTGCAATTGAAAAAGTGGATCTGCTAATCCAGATCGCTACCGGCCTGCAACAAAAACCCAAATCGCCGCAGCAACTCCATAACGCGGTCACACTCTATGAAAAAGCACTAGCGCTTTGTCCGGTCAGTGAAACATTACTGATGGCCCGCACATACGCTCGAAAAGGGACTGCACTACAGGCGATTCCCGACGATGGCACTGATTACCTATTCAAAGCACAGGCCGAATTTGAAGTCGCGCTCCCTGTACTCAACCAATTGGGTACCCCCGAAGAAGCTGCTGAAGCGGAAATGAATCTCGGTCTGGTGCTCCAATCCCTGGCAGGTATGCACGCAGTACCCATTACCGAGGCAATCGAAGCTTATCAACGAGCATTAAAAGTATTCACGAGAATCGCTTATCCCACCGAATACGCTATCTTGCACAACAATCTGGCGACGGTATATTTATCTATGCCGATGAACAACGAGCACGGGAAAATGCGCGAAGCCATGGCCGTACAATCCTTCCAGGAGGCGTTGAAGATCATCACACTGATCGACCAACCCTCCGAATACGCCATGTTACAGAACAACTTGGGCAACGCATTACAATATGCCTCCAGCAGCCACGCAGTAGAGAACAACCTTCGCGCACTGGACGCTTACGACGAAGCACTCAAGGTACGCAACTCAAATGATACGCCTTACGAGTACGCTAACACGATTTGTAATAAAGCTAATTGCTTGTGCAATCTACCGGATGACCTCGACAAACCAGAAGAAGGCAATCGAGATAGACTCAGGTTAGCGCGCGATTATTATCGGCAAGCCAATGATATTTTCATGCAACACGGAGACATGGCAAAGGTAAACATGATCAACGAAACTTTAAAACAGCTAGATGCGGATATCGGCACAGGTAAAGCCGGCTCGCGTGACGGCAAAGGCTTTGGAGAAACACGAATCTAAGCCAACAAACACCCTAACAATTCAAAACACACTCAATAACAAAAAGGGAATAGCGTGGAAGAGATTATTAATGCACTCGCAACCGGCGAGATCACACTCATCACTTGCGTCGTGTGGTCTTGCATCGCAGTCGTCATAGGTGCAATCGGCGGAGCAATCGGCGGCATCATCGTTGGCGGAAAACACATTGGCTACGAACTCGCTGCCATGATGGGTGGTTTCTATGGCCCAATCGCGGTAGTACCTGGTGTCTTGTTGGCGCTTATCATCTTGTTTTTTATCTAGGGGAAATCTCATGTTTGACATGGTTATGGATTCAATCATCTTGTTCTGTCAGGGCCGTTTATTTAAAAATATGGGCCACGTTGTGAAACAAGCCGCAATCGGTATTACCATCTGCACAGTCCTGGTTGTAGTCATGGCTAAAGTTGGCCTTCCGTTATGGCTCGCCATCATTATCGCCAGTTTGATTTCAGGGGCGATGCAGTCCTACCTGTTTAAAGATCTGAAATACGCGTAAACAAGCGAGGCATTTATGTCAGTAGGCGCAGAAACAATACCTCAGTCCAGCTCGAACGAGCCGCCAGTGGAACTGAATAGGCTGTTAAAAGACATCCAGTCTCTGGAAGCACTTACGATCGACTGGGATGAGAGTCAACATAACACCCTGCATGCTTTGAAACAGGCACACGATGATTTAAACAAGGAAGCATTTACACGTTTAATCCGCGCGCTTAAGGCAGAACCCACTGCCCTAAAAGCTTTAAAGGAAGCTGTTGCCGACGAAGTGGTTTATGCCGTTCTCAGATACCACGGTATTCTAAAAGCTACGTTGAATGAGCGTGTCGAAGCTGCGCTAGAAACGGTAAGGCCTTTTCTAGAAAGCCATGGCGGCAATGTCGAATTGATGGAAATACCATCACCTGATACCGTAATAATTCGTTTACTGGGCGCCTGTGATGGGTGTCCAGCATCTGCCCTGACTTTGTCCGAAGGGATCGAAAAGGCCATTAAGGAACATTGTCCGGAGGTAACCACCATTAAAAAAGCCAAAGGGGGCGTCACCGCCACACCGGTTGACGTCATTAACGTTGGTTTTGTTAGCCCCTTTGCACGCAGCGAGGATACAGGTTGGGTTTTTGTCTGCAATCTCGACACAATCCCGGAAGGCCAAATCAAAGTCGCCAACGTCAGCAACAATGAAGTATTACTGAGCCGTTTTGACCACCAGGTTACCTGTTATGAAAACGCCTGCTCCCATATGGGCATGCCCTTGGATATGGGTGAAGTCAATCAAGGCATACTGATCTGTCCACATCACGGTTTTAAGTACTCACTGCAAACGGGTGAATGCCTCACTGCACCTGAAGTTCAGCTACACACGCATGCCGTCCGTGTCATCGATAACCGCGTCGAGGTCAAACTTACATGAGTGGGCAAAAAGAGAATGTCACTCGCGTCAGCATGAAGGTCGCGCCAGATCCTTCGCTTAGAGTAGCTGAAGCAAGGGAAGTACCACATCAAGCATTACTCGAAGCAGAACCTTTCTCCGTTCTGGGTAGCGACCGCATACCGACCATGGTGACCAGCGGTGTTAAACCCGATGCCAATACCTGCTTTGGACCTCGCGGTGGCGCCATCATGGGGACCAATGGCCCACTGTGGATATGCGACACCGGCCATCACCGCCTGTTAGGTTGGAAGACCCTACCCACCGATGACAGCACACCCGCCGACTGGGTGATTGGTCAGAAAGATTTCTTCTCTGAAGGCCGAAATGGAAAGACAGATGTTTCCGCGACCTCTGTTAATGTCCCTACCGGCATCTGTGCCTGTGGTGATGGCATGGCCGTCGCCGATGCATGGAACCATCGTATTTTAATCTGGAAAACCCTGCCTGAGGGCAACAATGTCCCAGCGGATATCGTCTTAGGTCAAGATGATTTTACGGCCAACGAAGCGAACCACGGCAAGGACCACGCATCAGCCACTAGTATGCATTGGCCTTATGGTGTCTCCTGGCAGGATGAACATTTAATTGTTGCAGACTCTGAAAACAGGCGAGTGCTAATTTGGCGGGGTTTACCGACTAAAAATGGGCAGGCAGCAGATATTGTCCTAGGCCAAAGTAACTTTCAAAACCGTGATGAAAATGCGGGTGCCGACCCCTCCGCTATGAGTATGCGTTGGCCTCACGGCATAGGTCTCTGGCATGGCAACCTGTGTGTCTCTGATGCAGGTAACAATCGCATTATGGTTTGGAAAGGCATACCTCAAATCAATGCTATTGACTGCGACTATGTACTTGGGCAAAACACATTCAATCTCGTCGATCACAACCAATCGTTGTACTGGCCGCGCGCTTATACACTGAATATGCCCTATGGCTTGGCCGTCGTAGGAGACTGGTTGCTGGTTGCCGACACCGCTAGTTCACGCTTGCTTGGTTGGCATATTGATGATTTAGCTACCGGAGCCGAGGCACGTGCACTGAGTGGTCAAGCCAACTTTCACGACAAGGGTGATAATCGCTGGCAAGCGCCTAGCGCAGACAGTTTTTGTTGGCCTTACGGTATGCAGACCCAAGGTGATATCGTAGTGATAGCAGACTCTGGCAACAATCGCGTCAGCCTATGGAAATTAGCAGTATGAGTGTCTCCGCCGAACAGCTTCGATCCGGCGAGCTTAGCCGAACTGCCGCATCGGCCGTCGGCGAAGCAATTCGGGTTACAGGCATTGTTCAAGGCGTTGGCTTTCGGCCCACCACCTGGCGACTAGCCAATGAACTAAGTTTAAAAGGGTATGTGTACAATGACAGTCAAGGCGTGGTTATTCATGTCTGGGCAAGCAGTGATACCATCAATCACTTCATCCATGCCTTAAAAGAGAATACCCCGCCTCTGGCACGAATCGACAATATTCAGCGTGCCACCCTGTCTATTGACGAGGCACCCGATGGTTTCACAATCCGGACCAGCGAATCCAACAGTGTACAAACGAATGTGACGCCAGACGCTGCTGTCTGTGTTGAATGTTTAACCGATATATTTAATCCCTTAGATCGACGCTACCGTTATCCCATGACAAATTGTACTCATTGCGGGCCACGATTTTCGATCATTGAATCCATTCCCTACGATCGCGCCAATACCAGTATGAAAACATTCGAGCAATGCGGCGAATGCCTCACCGAATACAAATCACCACATGATCGCCGCTTCCATGCACAACCTAACGCTTGTTATACCTGTGGTCCAAAAGTTGAATTCGAACGCATTGATAACAATGCCTTGTGCATGGAAAGCATTACGCAAATGGACAGTGTTGATGGTGCATGCACTGTGCTGCAAAATGGTGGAATCGTTGCGGTTAAAGGCATTGGTGGCTTTCACTTGGCCTGTGATGCAACCAATGACTCGGCGGTACAGCGTTTACGTAACACGAAACAACGGAATGTAAAATCCTTCGCCTTAATGGCACGGGATATCGCTGTGGTTCGACGTTACGCACGCATTACCGCCCAAGAAGAAATACTGCTGTCGAGTGTTGAAGCACCCATCGTCATTCTGAGTAAAACCGATCAAGTACCTCCCGGAACAAAACGTGCCTTTGGCGCAAAAGAAGGCGAACGCGCCAACGATCTGATCCCTATTTCAGATATTGTGGCACCTGGTCTTAACACCTTGGGTTTTATGTTGCCCTATACACCGATGCATCACTTAATGCTTCGACGAATGAATCGCCCTATTGTCTTAACGTCCGCTAACCTGTCCGATGAACCACAAATTATTCACAACGATGACATTAAAGACCGACTCGATACAATTGCGGATTATGTACTCTGGCATGATCGCGATATTGTTAACAGAACCGATGATTCGCTCATTCGCATCGTCGGCAATCAAGCGCGACTATTGCGCCGATCCCGCGGTTATGCACCTGCCCCCATTCCGCTGCCCCAAGGTTTTGACAATGTACCTGAGCTGCTTGCGATGGGAGGCGAGTTAAAAAATACCTTCTGTCTACTTAAAAATGGCCAAGCCATTTTGTCGCAACACATGGGTGACCTTGAAAATGCAGCGGCCTACGCAGATTACCAAAAGAATCTAACCCTATATGCCGATCTTTTTCAGCACAGTCCTAAACACATCGTAGTAGACGCGCATCCGGAATATTTATCCAGCAAGCTAGGCCGGCAACGCGCCGAGGATGACGGCTTGGATTGCCATGTCGTACAACATCACCACGCGCACATTGCAGCTTGTCTTGCAGAAAATGGCTATCCACTAGACGCTGAACCCGTCCTGGGTGTTGCCCTGGACGGCTTGGGTTATGGAACAGACAACACCATTTGGGGTGGTGAGTTTTTAATCGCAAACTATTTATCTTCAGAACGCGTCGGCACCTTTAAACCCGTTAGGATGTTAGGTGGTTCGATGGCGATGCGGGAACCCTGGCGTAACACCTATGCTCATCTGATTTCCGAAACGAGTTGGCCACAACTAAAAATGGACTTCAACGAACTTAACCTGATCCAGTTTTTCGAAGGTAAACCTTTGGATACCTTTAACGCCATGCTCGCCAAAGGTACTAACGCACCACTCGCATCTTCCTGTGGACGGCTATTCGATGCAGTGGCGGCTGCAATGGGCATCTGTCGAGAAGCTGCAGTTTACGAAGGCCAGGCGGCGATAGAGCTCGAAGCCATAGTCGATCAGGATACCCTGCACAACGAAGATGAATTGTTAGCCTACCCGTTCTCCATCCCAAGATTGGACAATAAACTGCCCTACGTAGAACCATTGGGCATGTGGCAAGCCATACTTGGTGACTTGATTCTTGACACACCAAAACCGGTGATGTCTGCACGTTTCCATAAAGGGCTAGCAAACATCATTGTTACCATGATTAAGAAACTAACCACGCAGTATGAAGAACGCTTTATTCATACCGTCGCCTTATCAGGTGGTGTATTTCAAAATAAAACCTTGTTTGAATTGGTTTTATCCAAGCTTGAAAAAGACAATTTCAATGTGCTAACACATCAACAAGTTCCTGCCAACGATGGTGGTATCGCATTAGGTCAAGCTGTCATCGCTGCCGCACGAATAATCAAGATCAACAGGAGCTCATCATGTGTCTAGGAATTCCCGGTCAAATTGTAGAAATCACCAACGTTGAACAAAAACTCGCAATTGCCGATGTGGCTGGTGTTAGACGTCAGGTCAATATTGCCTGCATTGTCAATGAGGAACACGACGTAGCATCTTGCGTCGGAGATTGGGTACTGGTCCATGTGGGTTTTGCAATGAGTCGAATTGATGAGGCTGAAGCCAAAAAGACCCTAGATTTATTGATTGAACTCGGTGAAGCGCAAGCGGAAATCCGGGCCATGCAAAACTCGGCATTACGCTAGAACGGAAAATCTTATGAGCGATACCACATCACAACTTAAGCAACTTTACCCTTTTCTACACGGCGACAAAAAAGACGCCGACCAGGAAAATATTGCCTTACTCGAATCCGTTAAACAAAAATCCACCCATAGCCTGTCGGTAAAACAAGCTTTTTTTGAAACCAATGCACAAGCTGTGATTGACACCGCCAAAGGGATTGCACAGGTATACCTGAACAAAGGCCGTATGCTAAGCATGGGTAATGGTGGCTCTAGCTGCGACGCTTCCCATTTTGCTGTGGAGTTTCAACACCCCGTCACGGCTGGCCGACCTGCCTTGCCTGCGATTAATTTAGCGATGGATACTGCCATGATTAGTGCAGTGGCTAACGATGTAGGGGTAAAACATATTTATGTACGACAGCTTGAAGCCCACGGCCAAAAGAATGATGGATTAATGGGTTTCTCCACCAGTGGAAATTCCGCAAACCTATTGGCCGCATACAAAAAAGCCAGAGAACTCGGCATTACCACATTTGGACTAACAGGTGGCAACGGCGGCGAGATGAAAGCCAGCGGTCTGGTCGATCATTGTCTGGTGGTCGATACAGATTCCATTCATCGAATCCAGGAAGTTCACGTAGCTACTTACCACATTTTATGGGATTTAGTTCATACCTTACTCGCGGATCAACGCGGCAAACTTGGCGTAAAAACCCAATAGCTCCAGAAGGCACACTCATGAAATACGTTGATGAATTTAGAGACCCTGATAAAGCCAAGCTGCTGATAACAGAGATAGCAGCAATTTCGAAATTGCTTAATGTCACGCCACAGAAGCCGTTACAGCTGATGGAATTTTGTGGAGGTCATACCCACACTATTTTTCGTTACGGCATCGAGCAAATGCTACCGGATTCGATTGAGCTCGTGCACGGACCGGGTTGCCCAGTTTGCGTATTGCCAATGGGTCGGGTTGATGACTGTGTTGCCCTAGCAGAGAGACCCAATGTGATTTTTACAACCTTCGGCGATGCCATGCGTGTACCGGGTTCGAAAAAGAGTTTGCTGCAAGCGAAAGCAGATGGTGCTGATATTCGCATGGTGTATTCACCTTTAGATTGCTTAGATTTGGCACGTAATAACCCGGATAAAGAAGTCATCTTTTTTGCACTGGGCTTCGAGACCACGATGCCCAGCACCGCGTTAACAGTATTACAGGCAGAATCAGACAGCATTAATAACTTCTCGCTGTTTTGCAACCACATCACTACGGTTCCTACGATCAAAGCGATCCTTGATTCTCCTGACATGCAGATCGATGGGTTTTTAGCCCCCGGCCATGTATGCATGGTGGTAGGTGAACGCCCGTTTGATTTTGTCGCGGAGACTTACAACAAGCCATTGGTCGTCACAGGTCTCGAGCCCTTGGATATTTTGCAATCCATATGGATGCTATTGAAGCAAATTCACGAAAACCGAAATGAGGTCGAGAACCAATACGCTCGAATCGTACCTGCTGAGGGCAATGCACCGGGTATGGATGCATTATCAAAAGTATTTGAGCTACGTGAATTTTTTGAATGGCGCGGCCTAGGCTCTATCGATCACTCCGGTGTAAAAATGCGCAAGGAGTATGCTCAATATGACGCAGAAGAAAAGTTTTCAGTTCCTAACTTACAAATCGCCGATCCAAAATCCTGTCAATGCGGTGAAGTGCTCAAAGGTGTAATTCGCCCATGGGAATGCAAGGTATTTGGCACGCAGTGCAATCCGGAAACCCCGATGGGTGCATTAATGGTCTCAACTGAAGGAGCCTGCGCGGCCTACTACAACTTTGGCAACCTCGATGAACTGCTTGGCAAACGAGCACAGAAGAACTCACAGCTAGAGGTAATAACTCATGAGTAATCCTGTAATGGCGAACATACGGCAACGCAGTGGAAAATGCAGAGCCGAGACCATTACCATGGCCCATGGCAGCGGCGGCAAAGCGATGCGCGATTTGATTGATGATGTATTTGTTAGCGCCTTCGATAATGAAGAGCTAAACAAGCTGGAAGACCAAGCCCGATTTGATTTGAGCACGTTGACTGCCCAAGGAGATCGACTGGCATTAACCACAGACTCTTACGTGGTCGATCCATTGTTTTTTCCGGGCGGCGACATCGGCAAGCTAGCAGTTACTGGCACCGTGAATGATCTGGCAGTCGGCGGTGCGATCCCGTTATATCTCACCTGTGGCATGATTATAGAAGAAGGTATGCAGGTCAAGGACCTACGCCGAATCGCCCAGTCTATGCGTGACACAGCCGATCAGGCAGGGGTAAAAATTGTCACTGGCGATACCAAGGTTGTCCCCCGTGGTGCGGCGGATAAATTATTTATCAATACGGCTGGGGTCGGGGTTATCCCAGCCGGCATTAATATTAGTTCTAAGCGCGCGCAACCCGGCGATGTAGTGCTCATCAATGGCTATGTGGGTGATCACGGTGCCGCCATTGTCGACGCTCGCGGCGAGATGGCATTGCAGAACACCATAGAAACAGATTGTCAGCCGTTAAATTCAATCATCAGCGCCATGCTGGAGGCTTGTCCCGATATCCATTGCATGCGCGACGCAACTCGAGGCGGCATTGCCACCGTGCTCAATGAGTTTGCCCAAGGTAGCAATACCTGTATCCGACTCAATGAAAAATCCATCCCCCTCCGAGAGGAGGTGCGTGGCATGTGTGAGATTCTTGGACTGGACCCATTGTACCTGGCCAATGAAGGTAAGGTGGTTGCTATCGTCGCTGCAGACGCAGCCGAAGAAGTATTGGCAGTTATGCGTTCGCATCCAGCAGGGAAAAACAGTGCCATCATTGCTGAAGTCTTTGCAGCACCGAAATCCACCGTCATACTTTCTACTTTGTTTGGCGGTGAGCGAATTGTAGACATGCTATTCGGCGAACAACTGCCGAGGATTTGCTGATGAATGCCCCTGCTGAAAAGGTAATTTTACAGAGTACTGCGCTTGCCTTCCACCTGCCGCAGTTTGGAGGAGGATTGCCCCTCAGTATTTTAGTCGTGAATTACCATGCATGAAATGGGCATTACCCAAAGCGTTATTGCGATTGTCATCGAAAATGCTAACTCGAAAAAAGTGATCCGTGTTCTGTTGGAGATAGGGAAGCTGTCCGCCATCATGCCGGATGCGATTCGGTTTTGTTTCGACATTTGTGCTAAAGGCACCGTATTGGATGGCGCGAAACTGGAGATATTAGAAATTGAAGGCCGCGCTGAATGCAATGACTGCGGCAGTCAAATGGTATTAACGCAGTTGGCAGGGCATTGTCGCTGTGGCTCAAGAAACCTCACCTGCATTGCCGGTGAAGAACTTAATGTTAAAGAGATGGAGATTGCATAATGTGTACAACTTGCGGATGTTCTGATAACGCCCACGCCACGGTCACCGATCTGCAGAGCGGTAGAACCGTGACCATGGAAAAAGACGGTCATGAGCATACCCATGATCACCAAGCACATGATCACTCCCATGACCATAGCCATGATCACGAGCACAATCATACACACAGTCACGGCACGACCATTTCTCTAGAGCAGGAAATTCTTGCCAAGAATGACAAACTAGCCGAGCGCAACCGCGGCTGGTTTGAAGGTCGTAATATCCTCGCTTTGAACTTGGTTAGCTCTCCGGGTTCCGGCAAAACCACCCTCCTCGAGCGCACCATTATCGATCTCTCTTCTGAACTGCCGATCAGCGTGATTGAGGGCGATCAGGAAACCATCAACGATGCCGCGCGCATTCATGCAACCGGTTGTAAGGTAGTGCAAATCAATACCGGGACCGGTTGTCACTTAGAAGCCGACATGCTGGCACGTGGCTTAAAAGAGCTGCAGCCATCGATGGACTCCGTCGTTATGATTGAAAACGTGGGGAACTTAGTCTGTCCTGCATTGTTTGATCTGGGCGAACGTTGCAAGGTCGCAATCCTGTCCGTCACTGAGGGCGAAGACAAGCCCCTTAAATACCCACACATGTTTCGCGCCGCCGAGGTCATGATACTGAACAAAACCGATCTACTACCCTACGTTAAGTTCGATGTCGACAAATGTATTGAATACGCGCATCAGGTCAATCCGAATATCAAGGTTTTTACCCTGTCAGCCACCACTGGCGAGGGTCTAGAGCAATGGTACGATTGGCTCAAAGCCCAAATGCGATCTAATAAAGACGATACCGAAGCCGCGCTATGATCAGCTTGCTGTTCCTGGGGTTCTTGATTGGTATGCGCCATGCGCTGGAAGCTGATCATGTGGCAGCGATTGCCACACTTGCATCCCGCACAAACTCTTTGCATGGTGCACTTAGACAAGGAGCAGCCTGGGGCTTGGGACATACCCTCACGTTGTTTCTGTTCGGCTCCGTAGTTATCCTCATGGACTCTGTCATGCCCAAAGCCTTCGCGTTAAAACTTGAGTTGGCTGTAGGCTGCATGTTGGTGATTTTAGGGCTTGATGTGATGCGTAGACTCATTCGTGACCGCGTCCACTTTCACACGCATCAACACACCCCAGGCGTGCAACACTTCCATGGCCATTCCCACGCCGGCCAGCAAACCCACAACCCGGAAACGCACCAACATCAACACCCCCACGCATTTCCCGTTCGTGCCTTGCTGATTGGCCTGATGCATGGCATGGCCGGCTCCGCAGCCCTGATATTGCTAACCTTGGATACTATTGATTCACCTGTCGTTGGCATCGCTTATATGGCTTTGTTTGGCCTGGGATCGATGCTCGGTATGGCAGCATTATCCGTCGTAATTGCCATCCCGTTCCGCAGTTCCGCACAAGGGCTCACCTGGCTTCATAATAGCCTGCAAGCCACGATCGGCCTCGCCACCATCGCATTGGGCGCTTATGTGGTACAAGATATTGGCACTCAGCTGACAATCCTATAAGCGCCATAAGCCAAATTGACTATCCTTTCTCAAAGGTAGGGATAACTCAATATGTACCATTCCTCAGTAATTATCCGCAGTCGTTCATTTTGATCAGCGCAGCTGAAGAGAATTGGGCAGGTTACTATTTTCTTTATTACATCTCCTGACATAAGGCTGTCAGTAGCACTTGCTTATACTTACAATTCACAAACTAAACAGTTTGAACAGAAAACAGGCCATACAGATACCAAGAAGAATGACCAGCTGTTCATGGTGTACAAGAAATCACACCTACATATCGATCTCTAAACAAATTTGGGACTAAATTAAGCCAAGATGAAAAAAGCTGTAGATGAACTAGACCACATCCTTATTCGGGGTGCCCGGGAACATAACCTTAAATCCGTCGAAGTAAAAATACCTAAGCGTAAACTTGTTGTCCTAACTGGGGTATCCGGTTCAGGTAAGTCGTCTTTGGCATTTGACACACTTTATGCCGAAGGCCAAAGGCGCTATGTCGAATCTCTCTCAGCCTACGCTAGGCAATTCCTAGGGCAGATGGAAAAACCCAAATACGACACCATCCGAGGATTGTCCCCGACGATATCGATTGAACAAAAGACAACTGGGCGTAACCCTAGATCAACGGTTGGCACCATTACCGAAATTTCTGACTATCTTCGTGTCCTTTATGCACGTGTAGGCACGCAGCATTGTCATGAGTGTGGCAAAAAAGTCCAAAGTCAGACCGCACAGAACATCGCTAACGAGTTATCCAAGTTACCCAATGGAACGCGTTTATTTTTACTGGTTCCCCTGCTCACGAATCGAAAAGGTGAACATCGTGAATTGTTAGCCGATGCAAGGGCTCAAGGTTATGCGAGGCTTCGTGTAGATGGCGAAATCTTGCGGAGTGACGATCTCGAATTTTTGGATAAAAGAAAAAAACACAATGTTGATGCTGTGATAGACAGGATCATTATAAAAGACAACATTATCGAGCGCCTGACAGAATCTGTTGAATCTGCTCTCAAAATTGGTGACGGAATGTTAGTGGCTGGTACGGAAGCTGCAAAAGGCAAAGAAAAAGGAAGCAAACAGAAAGATAAGATCTATTCAGAACATCTCGCCTGCACTCATTGCAGCATTTCCTTTCCGGCATTGTCGCCACAAATATTCTCATTTAACTCTCCTCAAGGCATGTGTCATGAGTGCAACGGCCTCGGCACACAAGTTGCCTTCGATCCAGACTTACTCATTCCCGATCATTATCTAAATCTTGCAGAAGGCGCTCTAAAACCCGTAGGCAAGATTCACGAAGATAATCAGTCTATGGGCTCAACCTTTCATCGACAAATATTTACTTATTTAAAAATCCCAACAAACAAACCCTGGCGCAAATTGACAGCGCTGCAAAGGGAAAAAATCCTCTTTGGTACGGGAGAAAAGCGTTACAAGATCAATTGGGGGAAACACGGTACCAGTAACTCTCGATATGAAGGACTGATGAATCGCCTGATGCGTCGATTCCGTAATACAAAATCTGAGGGCATGAAACGTTGGTATTCTCAATTTCTCGCCAATAGTGCCTGTACTGCCTGTCACGGCGTCCGCCTTCGCCCGGAGAGTGCGGCGGTGCGGGTTGCAGATAAAACCCTGGTTGAAATTTCAAGTTGGACGATTGATCAAACCTGCCATTTTTTCACCCATCTAAAACTGAAGGGTGCAGCGGGAGAAATTGCAACGGAAGTGTTGAAAGAAATCTGCAATCGTCTCAATTTTCTCGTGTCAGTAGGCTTGTCCTATCTTTCACTGGACAGGCTAGGCCCTTCATTGTCAGGGGGTGAATCCCAAAGAATCCGATTGGCAAGTCAGGTCGGCTCTGAGTTATCCGGTGTCATTTACATCCTTGACGAACCCAGCATAGGGCTACATCAACGTGACAACAAAAAACTACTGGCAACACTCATTCGAATGCGCGACATTGGCAATACTGTCGTAGTGGTAGAACACGATGAAGAAACCATTCGACTGGCTGACTATGTGATTGATTTTGGTCCGGGCGCAGGTATAAAGGGTGGACACATAGTCCATGCTGGGACTCCTAAGAGCCTTGAGAAGAACCGAAAGTCTTTAACAGGGGGATATTTGTCGGGAAGAATCAAAATCGACTTCCTGGCCAAACGACGACGTGCAACCGGACAGTTGCTGGTTGAAGGTGCCCGTGCTAATAATCTTCAAAATTTGGATGTGGAATTTCCGCTCGGTGTTCTCACTGCGGTAACGGGTGTCTCTGGCGCGGGGAAATCGAGTCTCGTTAACGATATTTTGCACCCTGCCCTCGCGCGTCAATTCCACCAATCAACTCTAAAAATTGGTGCTCATGATCGCATCTCTGGACTGGAGCAGCTTGATAAGGTTGTTGCAATTGATCAACGGCCGATAGGTCGTACTCCCCGTAGTAACCCGGTTACCTACATCAAGGTTTTTGATGAAATAAGAATTTTCTATTCCATGCTCCCCGGCTCACGAATGAGGGGTTATAAACCGGGACGATTCTCTTTTAATGTCAAAGGGGGGCGATGTGAATCTTGTCAAGGAGACGGTGTGCGAAAGATTGAAATGCACTTCCTTTCAGATGTATTTGTAAAATGTGAAGATTGCAATGGCAGACGATTCAATGAAGCAACGCTTGAAGTAAAATATCAAGGAAAGTCGATTGCTGATATTCTTGAACTCACGATAGCCGAAGCGTTGATTCACTTCTCCGAACATCCCAAAATCAGAAATAAACTACAGTTACTGGTGGATGTTGGCCTTGACTATTTACATATGGGGCAGCCCTCCTCCACTTTATCTGGCGGTGAGGCTCAACGTATAAAATTAGCTAGAGAACTTTCGAAGATCGCTACGGGGAAAACTTTTTATATTCTCGATGAACCGACAACAGGCCTCCATTTTGATGACGTGAAAAAATTATTGGTTGTTTTGAACAGACTGGTAGATGCAGGAAATTCAGTTACGGTGATTGAACATAACTTAGATGTGATTAAAACGGCGGATTGGGTAATTGATTTGGGACCGGATGGAGGGCCTAAAGGCGGGAAGATTATTGCTAAAGGGACACCTGAAAAGATTTCTAAAATTAAGAAATCTGAAACGGGAAGGTATTTACTGCCGCTTCTTTGAGGCTGTTTCATCTTTTAACCCTCGATGTTTGCTCAGACAATGTGATGTTTGCTTAACAATGTAATGAATATTGCAGATTTACCTTATACAGTTGTTTACAATTACACAGATAATTAAAATTGGTGGCGAGGATGAAACTAAATAAACTGGTATTGGCCGTATTGGCGATTTTCAGCATCAATATACAAGCTGAAGAACCCACCAAATTATTGTGGGGAGACACCCACCTACCTACGTCTTATTCCTTCGATGCCTTCCTCAACCAAAACCAATCCGCCGATCCAGACACCGCGTATCGATGGGCCAAGGGACTACCGGTTATTCACCCCTACAATAGAAGTCGAGTGCAAATTGACACGCCCTTAGATTTTTTGGTTGTATCTGATCACGCTGAGTTGATGGGGGTTATTCGAGCGATCAAAAATGAAACTGCGGATCTGGGCGATCTAGGACCGATTGACAGTCTGATGGTCTGGTTTCGTACTTATGTGCTCTTAGATGCGATCGAAAATGAAACAGGTCGCGAAATATTTACCAGAATCTTACCTAAAGCACCTGCAAATCCAGGTGGAGACCCAGTAGCAGACCCAGAGAATATAATGCCTCGCGGTGCCTTTGGAGATCCCAGCAAGACTGAAATCACATCTTGGGGCGAGATTGTCGATGCAGCAGAAAGGCACAATGATCCGGGAACATTCACCAGCATAATCGGTTGGGAATGGAGCTCAATTCCAACAGGCGCAAATTTGCACCGCGTCGTTATCAGCCCCGATGGTGGAGATAAGGCCAAAGCGTACCAACCTTTCGGCAGTGATCAAAGCCAGTATCCAGAAGATCTTTGGCAATGGTTAGAAGATACTCAAAAAGAAACTGGCAATCGCTTTCTTGCCATTCCACACAATTCGAACATATCTAAGGGCTATATGTTTGCGGAAACAACACTAAAAGGTGTGCCCATTACAGCGGAATATGCCAAACGCCGAATGAGCTGGGAGCCCATTGTTGAAGTGACTCAAATTAAAGGTGATTCGGAGACGCATCCTGACTTTTCGCCTAAAGATGAGTTCGCCGATTTCGAAGAATATCCGCACTATATTCAACAAACTTTTGGAGAGTACAAAGCCAGAGCAGCGGATTATATTCGTCCGGCACTGTTAACTGGATTAGCGCTGGAAGAAAAAATTGGTGTTAACCCATACAAGTTTGGCTTGATAGGCTCAACTGACGCCCATACAGGATTATCCTCAGCTGAAGAAACTAATTTCTGGGGAAAGATGGCACAAGATTCAACGCCTGAAACCAAGCGTTCCGGTTTTATTGATGGTAAGGAGAAAACCGCTAGCGGTTGGAGCATGGCCGCTCAAGGTTTGGCGGCGGTCTGGGCCGAAGAAAATAATCGAGAATCTATTTACGCTGCATTTAAGCGAAAGGAAGTTTATGCCACCACTGGTCCTCGAATTGCGATTCGTATATTTGGTGGTTGGGATTTCGAATCCGCTGAAGCTGATTCAAAGGATTTTGCAAACATCGGTTATTCGAAGGGCGTTCCTATGGGCGGAGACTTAACTAGACCATCAAATGGGAATAAACAACCACAGTTTCTGATTCGTGCGACCAGAGACCCAAAGGGCGCCAATCTGGATCGAGTTCAGCTCATTAAAGGTTGGATTAATACAGAAGGAAATACAGAGGAAAGAATTTACAACATAGCCTGGTCTGATGATCGGGTGCTAGATACCGCCGGAAAACTGCCAGCACTCGAATCTACAGTCGATATCAGTGTACCGTCTTACACCAATGATATTGGTAGCCCAGAATTCTCTTTATTTTGGACTGACACTGATTTTAACGCTGATGAACGTGCTTTTTACTATGTACGAGTATTACAAATACCCACACCTCGTCACTCACAATATGACGCAGTAGCACTGCAAATAGATACACCATATGAGGGTCCCGCCGAAATACAAGAACGCGCATACACATCGCCCATTTGGTACACGCCCTAAATTACCTTATCTTAACGCCTAATATTGATAGACAGGCCTAGCCCTTGTTTCAAAAAACCATAAAGGAACCCCTCGCACAATTTCTTGTATTGGGGACTTTTCTCTACCTGACTGCTAACTTTTTAGGTTCTGGTGTTTCCCCGCTTAGCCTCGGTGGAGGGGACAATGAAATCGTCATTACTGACAAAACCCTTGTTGAATATCTTCAATTTCAACGAAAGAGTTTTAACCAAAAGAAAGCTCAACAGTTACTTTCTATGATGCCTAAGACTGCAAAAGAGCAACTCGTATCGAGTTATATTCGGGACGAGGTACTGTTTCGAGAGGCTATGTCCCTAGGGCTAGATACTAATGACGAGATTATTCGGCGGCGACTCATACAAAAAATGGAATATCTAGCTCAGGGCTTCTACGATGACCTGCCTGAAATGAGTGAGGACGAACTCAAGCAATTTTTTAACGAAAATCAGAATCGATATTTGATTGAGCCCGCAGTCACTTTCACTCACATATTTTTTAGGCAAGGTGAAGAAGCTGAACCAAAAGCGCTTAAACAGCTCGACTTTCTCATAGAAAAAAATACAAGTTTCGAAAATGCAGGTCAATATGGTGATCGATTTTTGTATCATCAAAATTATGTAGATCGATCATCTGATTTTATTGAAAGCCATTTCAGCAAAAATTTTCAACGACAGTTATTCTCACTAGAAACAGGCACTATTTGGCAAGGGCCATTAGAGTCGAATTACGGTTATCATCTGGTCCAGGTAATAAAAAATACACCCACGAGAATGCCGAGCCTCGATGAAATTGCTCATATTGTGCTGGGGGACGCAAGGCGAGAGAAGGAAAGAAAATTAAAGTCTGATGCCATTGATAAGCTAATTGAAAAGTACAGCATCGTTTCTCAATGAAGCTTGCCTACTCTCTTCTTCTCAGCGTTCTCTGGGGCGCACTTATATTTTTTACTCATGAAGTGACTGCCCACGAGGGTAGACCGGTATTTGTTGAAGTTCGCGCAATAAAAAGTGCAATAAAAAGCACTGATAGCAGCCATCCTCAATACATTCTCAGATGGAAGACGCCGCCAGTATTTCCACCAGGAACAGAACCCCATGTTTCACTTAAGCGCCCAGAATGCTGGGAAGCAGCCACGAATACAAATCAAATAATCAGTCAGAAGTTAATAGGCTCAAGGCACTATCGCTGTCAAGCATCAGAGCTCACAGTAAAAATCAGCTACCCCGATGTTAACCCCGCACTTTCATCATTGGTCGTATTCTATGATCGAGAGGGAGTCGGCAATCATATCTATTCTGGGCCCGACACTCTCTCTATTCCGCTTAATCAAGATTTAGATATTCTAGAAATAGCTTCGCAATATGTAGTCGGAGGAATGATGCACATTCTTCTTGGTTGGGATCATCTCTGCTTTATATTCTGCCTCATCATACTAGCGAGAAGCCTTTCTCGACTGATGATTACGATCACAGGATTCACACTTGCCCATACTGTGACGCTCATTGGTTCAGCTCTCAATATTTTTACCGTACCCATATTATTTATCGAAGTACTCATCGCGCTGAGCATTGTCTTACTCGCAGCTGAAATAGTCCGTTACAAGAAAAACAATGACCACACATCTTTGACCCATCAATATCCCATATTCGCAGCGACTATATTGGGCCTACTCCACGGATTCGGCTTCGCCAGCGTACTAACAGATCTTCCTCCAAACATAAAATTGACGGCACTACTCTTTTTTAATCTAGGCATAGAATTTGGCCAATTGATATTTATCTGTGGCTTACTATTCTTAGCCCACTTATTTACTAAAATTACCACCAAACTTACCATCAAAGAAAGTGTACTTGTACGAAATCAAGAGCGCATCCTCGCGAGTTCTCTTTATTTAGTCGGGATCACCGCTAGCTATTGGGTTGCCGAACGATTTTTAACGCTTCTTTAGTGCATACTTACTTTGGTGCATATTTAAGTGCGTACTTGTCTCACACTTTGCTTTACCATAGTCTTTGTACTTTCGCGCCTCCACCAATTTGAGTTTTACCATGAGTAATGTAGCACCAGAAAACGTACCCGTAAGATTTGCTGCGACGGTCATGCTGATAGATGACAGGCCTAAGCTGCAAGTCTTCATGATGCAACGAAATGTAAAAACCATTTTTGCAGGTGGCATGTGGGTATTTCCCGGGGGCGCAGTTGATGCAACTGATAAGCCAGAACTGTTCGAATCTATTTCAATTCATCGAAGCGATCGAGATGCCAGTAAACTTCTTGATATGGATAATGGCGGCTTGACCTTTTACGTTGCCGCCATCAGAGAAGCATTTGAGGAGTCTGGTATATTACTGGCTCTTCACAAGGAGAGCCACTCTCCTTTGGAAATAATAACTGAAGAGGATCAGGCGCGATTTTCGCTATACAGGGATAAAGTCAATGCAGATAGCCAACAGTTTATCAAAGTCGTGGAAAAAGAAAAACTCATTCTCGATGCGGGTCAAATGCACTATGTCGCGCGATGGATAACACCGATGGGACCACCCAGAAGATTTGACGCAAGATTTTTCCTCTCACGTATGCCCCTTGCACAAACACCTATCCACGATGACAGCGAACTCGTACATTCTGCCTGGTTTGAACCGAAAGATATTCTTGATAAATTTGACTCTGGAGAAATGGTCTTAATGAGCCCAACCCTTCGAATGATTCGGAACTTGGCAAATTTTGATTCCGCTGATGAAGCCATCCACGCAGCCTCTCTTAATTTACCCTCGGAACGCGCGAGAATAAATCAGAATAGGGAAATCATTTTGCCAGGAGACCCTGGCTACGACCAAGGGGAAGAAGATGTCGAGTTTGGTTGGGTAAGTCTCCGTAAGGGTGGTTAAGTCTCAAACCAAATCGACCTGCATCACGCCAGTATTGTTCAAAACATATACTCTCACAGAAATACGTGCTCAAGCACTGCAAAGAATTTGGAACCAATAACTGCCTTAAGTGTTTGATTTCTTTACTAACGATAGTTCTGTGTTTTCTTCGTCATGCATAAATTTTTTTGTCTCCTAGGTTCAGTTGATTCTCAATACAATGAGAGCATAATGCCATCTCTACAACCTAACTCCTGAAGGATAATAAAAATGAAGGCATCTGACCTATTTGTAAAATGTTTGGAAATTGAAGGCATAGAATATATCTTCGGTGTTCCAGGAGAAGAAAATGCCGACTTCATGATATCTCTGGAGAAATCCAAACAAATAAAATTTATCCTTACTCGACATGAACAAGGGGCAGCCTTCATGGCTGAAATATATGGGAGATTGACCGGAGAACCAGCAGGATGTTTAGGCACCTTAGGTCCTGGTGCGACAAACCTTATTACCGGCGTAGCAGACGCGAATATGGATAGGGCTCCGATGCTTGTCCTCACCGGTCAGGGTTCTTCGGAGCGACTACACAAAGAGTCTCATCAAGTGATGGATGTGGTTGGCATGTTCTCACCCGTTACAAAATGGTCCCAAACTGTCCTTCATGAAAATACCATTCCCGAGATTATTCGCAAAGGTATTCGTATCATCAGAACTGAAAAACCCGGTGCTGTCCTGATCGAACTTCCAGAAGATATCGCCAGCAGAGATACAGACAAATTACCCATGCAACCTGTTCGGTTCCGCCGACCAGTAGCAGATGACAAAGCATTGGAGCGATCCTGGGAGCAAATTAAAGCTGCGAAGAATCCCATTATTTTGGCGGGTAATGGCTGTATTAGAAAAAGAGCCTCAAAGCAATTACGGATGTTCTGCGAGAAAACTGGCATCGGCGTGATATCTACTTTTATGGCCAAGGGGTGTGTTGATATGGACGCGCCATACTGTTTGTATACAGCAGGCTTACAAGCCAAAGACGTCGTCTTTCATGCCATCAATGCTGCGGATCTCATCATCACCTTGGGATTTGATATGGTCGAATACCATCCAAGCCTTTGGAATGCTAACGGAGAAAAGCCCATCATTCACGCTGATTTTCTACCCGCGGAAATCGATGAAGCTTATAATCCACAGTGGGAGATCATAGGGGATCTAGCCCATACACTATGGATGCTAAATGAAAGAGTCGATAGAGATGGTATCCCAGACTGGGATTTTTCGATGCAAGCTAAGGCCAGAGAGATTATGAAGAGCGAATTGTCCGAGTATAAGGACGATGATGTAGAAGGCGTTATACGTCCTCAAAAAGTGCTTTGGGATTGTAGAGAAGCAATGGGACCAAATGACATTTTACTATCTGATGTCGGTGCCCATAAGATGTGGATCGCTCGCCATTTTCAATGCCATGAACCCAATACTTGTCTGATTCCAAACGGATTTTGTTCGATGGGATTTGCACTTCCCGGTGCGATCGCAGCAGGCATGGTCTATCCCGATAGAAATATCCTAGCGATTTGTGGTGATGCTGGCTTTTTGATGAACGTACAAGAAATGGAAACTGCCAAACGACTCAACGTCAATATCACCGTGATGGTATGGGAAGATAACATGTACGGCCTGATCGCCTGGAAGCAAGAAAATCAATTTGGTTCCCACACAGAGTTGAGTTTTAACAATCCTGATTGGGCCCTACTCGCAGAATCATTTGGATGGAACGGTCACATGGTTGAAAGATCCAAAGATCTTGTGCCTACTATTAAAAAAGCATTCGATGAATCTGGACCGAGCCTGATTGTCATTCCCATAGATTATAGAGAAAATATGTTGCTAACAAAAAGACTTGGCGACATTGCGACCTCAATCTAAGGATCAAACTAAAGATTAAATTAAAGATCAACTCAGGATAAGATAATGTTAAATGATAAATATCCTTATTACCTTGCCAATAAAGCCGTATTTGCTAACGAAGATCTATTGGTTACAGATAAATACACGGGTGAAGTTGCCACCAAAGTTGCCATGGCAGATACCGCTACAATAGATGCAGCAATTGGCGCTGCCTGTCGGGCAGAAGAAGCCGTTAAGAATATGGCAGCCTTTGAACGAAAAGCCATCCTTGAACATTGTGTCATGCGTTTTCGAGAGAGATTTAATGAAATGGCTGAAGCGCTTTGTATTGAAGCAGGTAAACCCATTAAAGACGCTGAGGGAGAAGTAACTCGCCTCATTGACACCTTCCAAATTGCGGCGGAAGAATCTGTACGCATGACCGGAGAAGTACTACCTCTCGACATCGCCCCAAGGGCAAAAGGTTATACTGGCATGTGGAAACGCATGCCAATTGGGCCCTGTTCCTTTATCAGCCCCTTCAATTTTCCGTTAAACTTAGCCGCACACAAGATCGCACCCGCTCTTGCCGTGGGTTGTCCTTTTATTCTCAAACCCGCTAGCCTCACACCCATCGGTGCATTGATCATCGGCGAAGTCCTAGCTGAAACAAATTTGCCTGAAGGTGCATTCTCCATACTACCCTGTAGACGAGAAGGCGCTAACCTATTCACAGAAGATGATCGGCTCAAATTACTCAGCTTTACAGGCTCTCCGGTTGTGGGTTGGCAACTAAAAGAAAAGGCAGGCAAAAAGCCAGTAGTACTAGAACTCGGCGGCAATGCGGCTGTTATCGTTGATGAAGATGCTAACGTTGATGATGCAGTTGAACGCGTCATATTCGGTGCGTTCTATCAGTCAGGTCAAAGTTGTATTGGGGTACAACGGATTATTGTTCATGAAAAAGTGTACGATGATTTCAAAGAAAAGCTGGTCACCAAAACAAGTCAGCTCAAGATGGGTGATCCAAAAGATCGAGAAACCTTTATCGGCCCAATGATTTCCGAGAAAGAAGCTTCCCGTCTTTCCGGCTGGATAGAAGAAGCCGTAGAAGCCGGTGCGACTTTGCTATGTGGCGGAAAGCGTGAAGGGAATATGCTTGAGGCTACACTCCTTGAAAACGTCGGGCGCGAGTGTAAAGCCAATACTGAAGAAGCATTTGGGCCACTAGCCAATATTAGCAAGTTCAGCGACTTCGACGAAGCGCTTAAATCAGTCAATGATAGTCAATTTGGCTTACAGGCAGGCATCTTTACCCGGGATCTCTACAAAATGCAAAAAGCATGGGACACACTAGAAGTCGGGGGCGTCGTCATTGGTGACGTTCCATCTTGGCGAGTCGATCACATGCCTTACGGCGGTGTAAAAGAAAGCGGCCTCGGTCGAGAGGGTGTTAAATTTGCCATGGAAGACATGACAGAAATAAAACTACTGGTGATCAGAACACCCCCTGAATAGACTAGAGCTTATTCTTCTTACGTATTCTGGTTAAATATCTGTTTATGAGGGCTGGCTAAAAGTGGATCAGTTGAAAGAATATCTAGTAATACCTATTATCCTGGTGACCGTTATTGTTATCGGCTTGATTCACGAATATCGTCAGGGTTCAGGCCGCGATTCTCAAACCGAAGAAAGCATCCCTGACTTTAAAGCGTATATCGATGTAAAGAAAAAGAAACATGCGTTTTTTGAATACATGCTGCCCCTGATACGTCAATCCAACAAACGCGTTATGGTAGAAAGAGAAATTCTACTTTCGATGAGTTCAGCTAAAAAACTGAGCCAATCTGACCAATTAATACTGACAAGCTATATACATAAATACAAACTGCCAAAGAATACGACGCCAGATTTTGAAGCAATTGATGCCCTACTCAATCGAATTGATCGCGTTCCTGCCTCGCTGATTTTAGCGCAGTCTGCTAACGAATCAGCATGGGGGACTTCTCGATTCGCAAAAAAGGGGAAGAATTTCTTTGGCATCTGGTGTTTTACATAAGGCTGCGGTATTACACCTCTGAGTCGAGATGAAGGTCTAGCTCATGAGGTAGCAAAGTTCAATCGGGTACAGGATGGTGTTGACTATTATATTAGGATGTTAAATTCCCATTCCGCTTATAAAGAATTACGCGCGATACGGGCCAAACAAAGAGAAACAAAACAAAGCTTGAGTGGGGCAAAGTTAGCCGATGGTCTTATTCGCTACTCTGAGCGAGGCGAGGCTTATATTCAGGAAATCAAAGCAATGATTAGAATTAATCAACTCGAAAATTACAATATTTGATTCTCATCAAATCGTAATGTACTAATGGATATACAAGAGAGTGTGAAAAAAACCATATAGAAGCGAGGATTGGATAGGAGCTTTTTGCTCCCATCCCCCCATTCTTGCCCAAGAATGTCCTCATCGAGACCACCCGTGCTACTACTTAATGCAACGGGAAAGCTAAGGTGATCAGGTAACGGCTTACCCAATCGGTTCTAGCAAACACTTCAATGCTAATGCACTTAATGTCACTTTAGCACTCTACTACACTCTATATAGTAAGCAGTTTCTGTGCCAGATAATATATCGAATTAAATCAATAACTTGAATTTACTAAGCGCATAAATATCATCGGCATAAGTGACACCCAGTCCAGAATTACCTTTAATGTCCCGATATATAGGCGTTAAACTCGTGTCATGTTAGCGTTACACACTATTCACAAAGCTGTGACATATTTTTTACAGCAAATAAAATTCGCTGTTAAACCTGTGCCATTATAAACCTTGTGCCAGTAACAGGCGTCTAAGGACGAAATAACTCAATGAGACTAGCTATGTTTTCATTTATTGCGATTTCTATTGTTCCAATTTCTCTTTTTCAGAAATGTTCTAGTCCCTTTACCCATCCTAAGCTTCAGCTACTTTCCCTATGTGTATTAATACTCCTCTCACTTCAGCAAACGGCTCTGGGATCAGGATGGGGTTGCGATGAAAGCAAAACAATTGAACACACTTTCCCCAGAGAAAACATCGAAGCGCTTGTTCTAAATGCGCTTGCTGGTGATCTGGTTGTTGTGGGTAATAATTCAGACATCATAGAATTGATAGCTGAAGTTTGTACCGATGAACTTAAATATCTGGATGCCATGTTGATTGATATTGAACAAACTAAAACTTCTCTTATCCTGACGGCCATCATTCCTTACAACCGTAAAGATTGGCACGCAGACTACGCCTACATGGATCTAAGGCTAAACTTACCCAAAGACTTGGCTTTGGAATTACGGGACTCAAGCGGTAATCTCTCAGTAAAAAATACACGTCTCATTGGGGTCGATGACAGCTCAGGGAACATTCGTATATCTAACAGTTATTCCACTGATAGCGATTCAAAACTGATCATTAAAGACTCTTCCGGCAATATCGACATAAGAGGCTTGAGGGGTAATTTAGAAGTAACTGATAGTTCAGGACGCATGGATATTAGAGATGTAGAAGGTGATGTCTATATTCCCCGGGATAGCTCAGGAAATATAGAAATCAGCAGAATTAGCGGCACCGTCCATATTGAAAGAGATGGTTCCGGCGATATTGATATTGAGGACATTCAACAGAGTGTCGTGGTCGAAAGCGATGGCAGCGGCAATATTGATATATCTGACATCAACGGTTCAGTCTCTATCGGACGGGACGGCTCAGGCAATGTTAGGGTTAGTCGAGTTGGAGGTGACTTCTTACTTGAATCAAAAGGTAGTGGCAATATTCGCACCAGAGATATCAACGGTCAGATATCGGTGCCTAGATAAACTAGTTTTGACAGTCTTTCCTAGACAGAACCCAATTAATTGGATACCTTGATCTCAGATTCCTATATGAGAAGCAGTTTATGTCACACTTTGAACTTGTCATTGAAAACGGCACCATAATCGATGGTTCTGGTCAGGATCGTTTTGTCTCAGATATAGGTATTAAGGACGGTCTAATTGCCGTTGTCGGAGAAATTTCAGATTCGGATAAAGAACAAGCTGAGCAAGTCATTGATGCCACAGGGAAACTCGTTACCCCAGGTTGGGTAGATATCCATACCCACTACGATGGTCAGGCCACATGGGATCCTATCCTCGCCCCTTCAAGCTGGCACGGTGTAACCACTGTCGTGATGGGTAATTGCGGTGTTGGATTTGCCCCCGTTAAGCCAGGACAAGAGCAATTCCTGATTGAGTTAATGGAGGGAGTAGAAGATATTCCAGGCGCGGCATTGGCAGAGGGTATTAATTGGCAATGGGAAACCTTCCCAGAGTATCTTGATGCCCTTGAACAAATGCCTAGAACGATGGACGTCGCAACTCAAGTTCCCCACGGTCCTATTCGCGCTTATGTAATGGGAGACCGCTGTACAGAAGCCCCCACCGAAGCAGAAATCTCGCAAATGGCCTCCCTGGTCCGAGAAGGTGTCAAAGCGGGCGCCCTCGGCTTTTCCAGCTCAAGAACACTTTTGCACAAAGACATCCATGGTGACTACGTACCTGGGACCTTTGCAGGTAGTGATGAAATGCTACAACTGGGTTTAGCTATGAAAGGCTTGGAACACGGTATATTTGAACTGGTTTCAGACAATCTGGGAGACGATGACGAATGGCAATGGGTGAAACAGTTTGCCAAGGAAACAGGAAAGAAAGTAACCCTGATTGCAACTTCCGCTGCAGCCTACGAAAACGGAAAGCTTTACAAAATTGCAGAAGAAGCGCGTACTGATGGGATGGAAATTTTACCTCAGATGGCAGGACGACCCACGGGTATTCTCCATGGTCTCCAGAGCAGCTTTCACGCATTTGTTGGACATCCAACTTATGCAAGCCAGATTGCTTCATTGGATCACGATGAAAAATTAGCTTTGATGCGTCAACCAGAAATTAAGAAACAAATCCTAAGCGAAAAAACACTGATCCAATCAGAACTACTGGGTGATATCGAAGCACTGATGAAAATTGTTTTCCCATTGGGAGAAAATCCAAATTATGAACCGGATGAAAATGACAGCATTGCAGCAATAGCCTCGTCTCGGAATATCAGCTCCCTTGAAGCCATGTATGACCTCCTCTTGGAATCCGAAGGCAAAGAATTATTTTATCAACCACTTGGAGGATACGCAGAGTACAATTTAAATGCCCATCGTAAATTAATGCAACACCCTAATGTCATTATGGGTCTCAGCGATGGCGGCGCTCATTGCGGTGTTATCGCAGATGCAGGCATGCCTTCTTTCATTCTCTCCCACTGGGGACGAGATAGGGTCAAAGGAGATACCCTACCCTTGGAATTTATCGTTCAATCCCTCACGCGAAAGACTGCGGAAGCGTATGACATGATGGATCGAGGACTCATCAAAGAAGGGTTGATTGCTGATATCAATGTGATTGACTTTGAAAATCTTCGTCTGCATAGACCCGAGGCCATTTTCGATTTACCCGCCGGTGGTAGACGCCTTGTACAGAGAGTAGAAGGATATGAAATAACCATAAAGTCCGGCGAAGTGACTTTTGAAAACGGACAACACACCGGCGCTCTACCCGGTAAACTTGTCCGGGGTAAAGGCGCGACAAATTCGATGAATGTCGACTAAACTCAAAATTGCAACAAATAAGGATATTGAACTCAACAAATGATTTTCCATCGCCTCTTTGACGAAGCTTCATCTACCTATACCTATTTGTTAGCGAAATCCCGAAATGCTGATGCGCTTATAATCGATCCTGTATTAGAACACGTAGATGATTACTTAAAGCTCTTGGGCCAAAACCAATTACGCTTGATAAAAGTTATCGATACACATCTGCATGCCGATCATTTTACTGGCATGTCCAAGTTGAGAAGACTGACAGGTTGTATTACCTGCGCACATGAAAAAAACCAATCAGAAAAACTTTCTCAAAGGCTTATGGATGGTGACACAATCGGTATTGAAGGCATCGACTTACAGGTGATCTATACGCCTGGTCATACCAATGACTCAATTTGCCTTTACCTTGAACGCCGTAACATATTGTTTACGGGGGACACGCTTTTAATCAGAGGAAATGGTCGAACTGACTTCCAGCACGGTGACCCAGGCGATTTGTACGATTCACTCATGAAAAAAATATTTACACTTCCGGGACATACCCATATCTATCCTGGTCATGACTACAAAGGTGAACAATTTTCCTTAATTGAACAAGAGAAAATCGAAAACCAACGGATAAATGGAAAAACAAGAGATGAATTTATCGAGATCATGAACAATCTTGATTTACAAAGGCCAGAAATGATGGATGTCGTGGTCCCAGCCAATATGTTAGTCGGATCGACACTTGATCAAGACCATAACCCCCAATCCAGTATGTCGAGCTCGCAGCTGTCAGAACAATTGAAAAAAGATAATGTGTATTTTATCGATCTACGAGAAGAAAACGAAATTAAACAGCGGGGCACAATTGAAGGCTTCAAAAACATTCCTTATCAAAACCTAGATAAAGCACTAACCACAGGCGGCGAGATTGACCTCATATTGAAAGCGGGTTATGCGCTTATCTTTATGTGTGCATACGGTGAACGCTCCTCTCTCGCGCTCGATCGAATTCCCGAACATTACATTTCTCAATGCAATCATCTCCAGGATGGTTTCCAAGATTGGAAAGATCAAGGTTTTCCCTGCATCTAGGATGCCTGTTTAGCCAAACCAGAGGCTACCCATCTAAAATAGCAACCACTCGCTTAGAATTCACCAAAAAAATGTATTCCTATCAAGGCCTTGTCTATCTCTCTGTCCTGTATAGCTGTTAAGTTCACTGGGGTATACTGCGGAGCAATTAATGCTTAACATTTTTTATTAGAGAAGCGGAGAACGACAATGAAAGGCACTGTACATTACGAAAAGCGCGGTGAAATCGCCTTACTCAGTATTGATAATCCACCCGTAAATCCACTTTCTTCCGGCGTTCGCCAAGGACTATTTGATGGCG
>JAESSY010000011.1 GCA_016763855.1 Pseudomonadales bacterium | reverse complement strand
CTCAATAGGCTCTTCTATCGTCACAGCATCATCTCGAAGTTCGCCTGCCGATCCTTCGATAGTGATATATAAATGTCTCGGGCCTTTATTCAATTTATTCTCTGATTTTTTAAAACTACATTAAAGACCCTGTCTCGCTCTAAAACAAGCCTACGATTTGTTTGTCAGCATCCACACTGATACCTTCCGATGCGGGCTTTCTGGGTAAACCTGGCATGGTCATAATCTCTCCACAAACCACCACAAGAAACTCAGCACCTGTTGAGAGTCTGATTTCACGAATGGGGACTTCATGACCCGTTGGTGCACCTAATAATTGCGGGTCTGTTGAGAAGCTATATTGAGTCTTCGCTATGCAGATGGGATAGTGTCCATATCCTTCTTTTTCGAAACGTTTGAATTGCGCCCTGATTTTTTTGTCAGCAATAATATCCTCAGCACCATAAATTGTTCTTGCTATGTGTCTGGTTTTACCCCAAAGGCTCATGTTGCTGTTGTACAAAGTTCGGAACTGTGACTTATTATGTCCGATCACATTTAATACATGCTCTGCAAGTTCTTTCGCGCCGTTACCACCGTATTCCCAATGACGGGCAACGATACATTCAACATTAAATTCCTGGCAGAAGTCTTTAATGGCTTGATGCTCAGCATGGGTATCGCTACTAAACTCATTAATGGCGACAGTGAGCGGCACACCAAATTGACCGATGTTTCGTATGTGTCGACCCAGATTGCTGCAACCTGCAAGTACCGCCTTTATATTTTCTTTTTTTAGATCTGATTTTGTCACGCCACCGTGCATTTTAAGTGCGCGGGTCGTCGCAACAATGACGACTGCATCGGGTTGTAAATCAGCCTTTCGACACTTAATATCAAAAAACTTTTCTGCGCCGAGGTCGGCACCGAAGCCAGCTTCTGTGACAACATAGTCCGCGAGTTTTAGCGCAGTCTTTGTTGCAATGACTGAGTTACAGCCATGTGCAATATTAGCAAAAGGGCCACCGTGCATTAAGGCAGGATTATTCTCAAGTGTCTGGACAATATTTGGTTGGAAGGCATCCCGTAGTAGTGCCGTCATGGCACCTTCAGCTTTGAGTTCTTTAACCATAACTGGGACACGTCTACGGGTGTATCCAACTGTAATATTGCCTATTCTCTTTTCCAGATCTTGTAGGTCAGTAGCGAGACAGAAAATTGCCATGACTTCTGAGGCAACGGTGATATCAAAACCAGATTGTCTTGGGATGCCATTGGCATGTCCACCAAGACCGCAAATAATATCCCGCAGAGATCTATCATTCATATCAACAACTCTTCGCCAAGTAATGCGGCGAGGATCGAGATCAAGATCGTTATCCCAATGAATATGATTGTCTATAATCGCTGAGAGCAAATTGTGAGCAGCCCCTATTGCATGGAAGTCACCTGTAAAATGAAGATTGATGTCTGCCATTGGGATAACCTGTGCATAACCCCCGCCTGCTGCACCACCTTTCATACCAAAGCATGGCCCTAGACTGGGTTCACGCAAACAAATCATCGCTTTCTTTCCGAGTGCACATAATCCGTCCCCTAGACCCACGGTAGTTGTGGTCTTTCCTTCACCTGCAGGCGTGGGTGAAATCGCTGTAACCAGAATTAGCTTGCCATCCTGCATGTCATCCAAGCTTTCTAAAAATGGGTAACTAATTTTTGCTTTGTCATGACCGTAGGGAATTAACGCTTCAGGCGAGATGCCCATCTTACTTGCTACTTCACGTATTGGTTTCTTATCTGCTTTGGCTGCAATCTCAAGATCTGAAAGAAATTCTTTTTTGTCTGTATCAGACATGGGTACTGTCCCCTTAGTTTACAGTGGTTTATGGTGAATTCATTGTAGCAACTTAGGAATTTTCAGGCCTTCTTAGTCAGTTCATAACAAGACAACGGTGAAAAACTGTAAAAAATACTTCGATCATTCTCCCAGCAGTGAACGGTGCTAAATGCGGTCGCGACAAAAACTTAAGATACCGTGATTGGAATATTGGGTTTGATACAAGGTATTATGATAGGCAGAAAATGATTACGACTTCTACGTTTTTATCCCAGAGCCTATGGCCCCGGGCTTCGAAGCTAATAGTTTGTAAGGTATCTTGCATGTCAAAAAATATCAGTAAATTATTAGGTCGCAAAGGCCTTGCTGACAACCTCTTTGAAAAAATAAAAGTAGGGGGCGAAACTGCTGCGCTAGCAGATCACTTTCTTGTTGGGAAAAGCACTATAGAGGGCAGTGAGTCTTTTTATGAGTTTCTAGATGCTAAGCATCAAGGTAAAGCCGCATGGGTGTGTGAAGGAACAGCCTGCATGTGTTCTGGGAATATGGAAGAGACCAGAGCAAGCCTTGCATCACAATTAGGTGAAGATAAGGTCGGGTCCATGATTTGTTTAGGACACTGCTACGAAGCTAATGCTTTTCACTATGCGGGCCAAAATTTCTCGGGAAAAGACGTAAACAGGCCCTTGTCTGATTTACTTAAAGGTGGGTCCCACACTGAAAAGTCCTCCCGAGATCAAAGCGGGATGAATGTGCGCTGTGTCAGTAGAACGCAGTTTCTAACGGGCCAAGATTTTGATTCTCTAGAGCAATTTTCTGATGCTTTATCAACCTTGTTTTCTAGGACGACATTAGATTCCTTGACAGAAATTAAAAAATCCGGCTTGCGAGGCAGAGGTGGCGCTGGCTTCCCTACAGGCATCAAGTGGGAGTCCTGTCTCTTGGTTGAGAGCGATATTAAATATGTTGTCTGTAATGCGGATGAGGGTGACCCCGGCGCCTTTTCCGATAGATACTTGATGGAACAACAAGCCCAGCGGGTTATTTTTGGCATGTTGGTTGCGGGCTGGATTATCGGTAGCAAAGAAGGTGTGATTTATATCCGCGCAGAGTATCCTGATTCCATTAGGATCATTTTAGATACATTATCTGCCCTTCGTCACGGAGGGCTTTTAGGGTTAAATATTCTGAATTCAGGATTCGATTTTGATATTAAGGTCGTAAAGGGTGCTGGTGCTTATATTTGCGGAGAAGAAACAGCCTTAATTGCATCGATTGAAGGACGCCGCCCAGAGGTTGACGTTCGACCGCCGTTCCCGACAAACGAGGGCTTATATAAAAAACCTACCGTACTCAATAACGTAGAATCCTTTGCTGCGATTGAACAAATATTAGTTAGAGGTGGTGATGCTTATGCAGCGATGGGTTCCGCAGCGAGTTGTGGTACAAAATTGGTTTCTCTCGATGCTGGATTTGTAAACCCCGGCCTGTTAGAAGTTGAAATGGGCATGCCGCTATCAGCGCTAATCCACACCCATGGAGGTGGTTTCAAGCAGGAAACAAAAGCACTTCATATTGGTGGTCCACTTGGAGGTCTTGTGCCAGTGTCAAAAATAGAGACACTTACCCTCGATTACGAAACCTTTGATAATGCAGGGTTTCTGCTAGGTCATGCCAGCATCGTTTGCGTACCTGAGACTTTTCCAATGGTTAAGTTTTTAGCGCATCTATTTGAATTTACTGCTGCAGAAAGTTGTGGAAAGTGCTTTCCCTGTAGAATTGGTTCAGTCCGAGGTAAAGAAATGTTTACTGCTGCGATAACTGAAAAAAGATTGATGGATAGAGATCTGTTGAATGATTTGTTGGATACTTTAGAGCAAGGGTCGTTGTGTGCATTAGGCGGAGGCTTACCTTTACCGATTAAGAATGCCTTGCAATATTTTGAAGCAGAATTGTCAGCCTATTTTCAGCCCGTTCAAGAGAGAATTAGCTTGAGGGATCTATCATGAGTGAACAAAGTTTGGATTTAGCTCAAAAGTTAGCATGGCTAGATGGTCAAGCACTCTCTATTCAAGATGATGAAACTATACTAGCCTTTGCTCGTAGACATAAACTCAGTAATCGGATACCTACTCTCTGTGACGATCCAAGGCTCATGCCCTTCGGTGCATGTAGAGTTTGCTCCGTTGATGTTGCGTTGACCGCAGATGGTGGTACTAAGACAATGGCTTCGTGCCACACGCCCATTAGCGAAGGTATGCATATATATACCAGCACTCCGAAGGTACAAAAACTACGGCGTAATATTATCGAATTGGTTCTCACTGATCATCCCCTTGATTGCCTGACTTGTGAAGTGAATGGCAATTGCCAGCTACAAGATGTTGCTGCGAGTGTTGGTATTCGTGATGTCCGATACTGGCAACCGAAAACTCACCTTGATAGAGAAAAGGACAGTTCCCATCCTTACATGAGAATGGATTTATCTAAATGTATTAACTGTTCTCGCTGCGTCAGAGCTTGTGATGAAATCCAAGGAGAGTTTGTGCTGTCAATGTCTAGTCGGGGATTTGATTCCAAGATCATCACAGATGACAATATGTTGTTTGGTGATAGTTCTTGTGTATCCTGTGGAGCCTGTGCAGATACGTGTCCAACTGCCGCGATAAGCGATGTCTTTCAATCTAAATCTAAGGAGGCCGATAAAGTTGTTAGAACGATATGTTCTTACTGTGGTGTGGGTTGCAATTTAGATGTCTCAGTCAAAGACAACCGCGTATTGTCGATTCGAGCACCTCTGGATGCAGAAGTAAATCAAGGCCATACTTGTTTGATGGGGCGATATGCCTTCCGATTCTATAATCACCCTGACAGATTAACGACGCCACTTATTAAGAAAGATGGTGAATTCGAAAGTGTGAGTTGGGATGAAGCTTATAAATTTATCGTGACAAAGCTACAAAAAATCAAAGCTGAAAATGGCGGTGATGCAATAGCCGGCATTTCATCATCTCGTTGCACTAATGAAGAAAACTTTTTAATGCAAAAATTTATTAGAGCGGTCTGCGGAACAAACAATATAGATTGCTGTGCGCGAGTTTGCCATTCACCCACTGCGTTTGGTATGCAACAAAGTTTCGGTACAGGCGCTGCAACAAATTCTATTGCAGATTTGGCTTATACAGATGTAATTTTAGTCACTGGTGCAAATCCAACAGCTGCTCACCCTGTCACAGGAGCGAAAATAAAACAGCGAGCAATGTCTGGCAAGATCTTAATCGTCATTGATCCGGTCGTCACAGAACTCGCACGTTTAGCGAATTATCATTTGCAATTGAAGCCAGGTACAAATGTCGCGGTATTCAATGCCATTCTCTACTACATTGTCAAGAATGATTTGTTAGACAAGCCGTTTATTGATTCTCGGTGTGAAGGTTACGAAGAATTTCTTGAGAAAATACTAAAGTTGGATCCTTTGGTGCTTTGTGAAATCGCGGGGCTTGATCCTGAACTGGTAGAGTCTGCTGCTATTGCCTATGCCAGTGCAAACAATGCCATGTCATTTCATGGGCTGGGTGTGACAGAGCATAGTCAGGGTTCGAAAACTGTTATGTTGATTGCTAACCTTGCGATGTTAACAGGCAATATTGGGCGCCCCGGTGTTGGTGTTAATCCTTTGCGTGGGCAAAATAATGTTCAAGGTGCGGCGGATATGGGCTGTCAGCCTCACCAAGGTGCGGGTTATTTACCGATGTCTGAGCCTGAAAACATGCAATATTATGAAGATAAATATGGCGTAAAATCACCGATAACGACTGGCCTTAAAATACCGGAAATGTTTGATGCTGCACTAAATGGTGACTTAAAAGCAATGTGGATTATGGGTGAGGATGTTGCCCAAACAGATCCAAATACAAAACATGTAGTCAAAGCTCTGAGTAATCTTGATTTGTTAGTCGTTCAGGAAATCTTTTTTTCTGAAACAGCGAAACTAGCCGATGTTATATTACCCGGTACTTCCTTTCTAGAAAAAAGTGGCACCTTCACCAATGGTGAAAGGCGTGTCCAACGTGTTCAAGCGGCTGTCCCTCCGTTGGTCGGTACAAAACTTGATGGCCAAATTATCATTGATGTAATGAATCGTATGGGTTACCCGCAGGCTGACTTTGATGCGGTAGAAATGCTAAAGGAAGTGGCAGATGTTGTGCCTTTCTTCATTGGTGCGACATGGGATAATTTGGGTGATAATGGAAAACAATGGCCCATACTCGCTGGTGGCGAAGATACTAAAATTTTACATGATGAGAGCTTCAAGCGAGGTAAGGGTAAATTCCACTATTTTGACTGGGCTGAAACGACGGAATTAGAAGAAAATGGCAGCCAATTCCCCTTGATTCTAACCACAAGTCGAATTCTCCAACATTACAATTGTTCGACGATGACAAGACGAACTTTTAATGAACGAATTGTGTCTGAAGATATACTTTTAATTAATCCCCGTGAGGCAAACTTAAAAGGCATAATAGATGGTGATAGAACGAGACTATTTTCTAGCCGGGGTGAAGTATTCCTAAAAGCAAAAATATCGGAGAACATTAAGCCAGGTATCGTATTTACAACCTTTCACTTTCCAGAACAGATGGTTAATAATGTCACCAGCCATGTCACAGATGAAGAGACGCTTTGTCCAGAATACAAAGTGGTGGCCGTCAATATTGAAAAACAGGAAATAGCCCACGCATGACAGCACGAATCATTGATGGAAAAGCGATTGCAGCATCAATTAGGCACGATCTAAAGAAGGTAGTAGACGAAATGAAAGTTAAGGGAGAGCGTATCCCTGGCCTAGCTGTCATTTTGGTTGGCAATGATCCGGCGTCTAATGTCTATGTAAGAGGCAAACGTAGGGATTGTGAGGAAGTTGGATTTAAATCTGATTCACGTTCCTTAAATGCTACAACCACAGAAGCTGAATTGTTAGGGATGATCGAAGCGCTAAATAACGATCCAACAATTGATGGTATTTTGGTTCAATTGCCATTGCCTGAACATATAGATCCTCTTGCGGTTATGGAGGCGATTCACCCAAATAAAGACGTCGATGGATTTCACCCATATAATGTTGGGCGCTTAGTATTAAGGCACCCTGGTCTTCGGCCTTGCACACCGATGGGCGTGATGGAGCTTTTAAATCGTACACATGATTCCCTCTTAGGAATGGATGCTACCGTTATTGGTGTTTCGAACCATGTTGGCCGACCCATGGCATTAGAATTATTATTACAAGGTTGTTCAGTTGCTGCGACTCATCGATTCACAAACAAAACAGAAGAATATGTTAGGTATGCTGATATCGTTATTTCTGCAGTCGGCATTCCCGGGCTTATCAAAGGTGAATGGATCAAGCCTGGCGCTACGGTGATTGATGTTGGTATCACCCGTGATGCCAATGGAAAATTAAAGGGTGATGTTGAATTTGAAGAAGCATCAAAGAGGGCGGGTTGGATAACACCTGTACCGGGCGGCGTAGGACCAATGACAAGAGTCTCGATGCTGCAAAACGTTTTGTATGCAAAGCAGCATTTCCATTCTTAATGCTGCTCAGTTATTTTTCTCTGCGGCTAAAACAATTTGATCTAAGGTCCTTTTTGGCTCATGTTGTCGTTGCTTTGTCTGCCAATTAGTATCAATCCAAGGTTCTACCTCGATGGCTGAGAGGCTACTTTTAGCCAAGATTTTGTCGGCAGCTTTTTCAGCTACCATAATGGTCGGAGCATTTAAGTTTCCATTTGTGATGGATGGAAAAATCGAAGAATCGACAATCCTTAAATTATCTAAACCGATTACTTTACAATCACTATCAACTACGGTCATTGCATCATCGGCGTCACCCATTTTGCAGGTGCATGATGGGTGAAATGCACTTTCGACGTTCTCACGTACCCAAGCATCAATATCATGGTTGGATTGAATCTCAATTCCAGGTTGAATTTCGTTTCCTCGGTATTCGTCCATTGATGCCTGACCGATTATTTCACGTGTTAAATTCATACATCGCCGCCAATCTTCAATATCCTGTTGGCTCGTTAGATAGTTAAACTGGATGCTTGGTTTATTGTTTGGGTCGTTGTCTTTAATCTGGATTCTGCCACGACTACTCGGTTTATTAGGGCCAACATGCACTTGAAAACCATGCCCTTTAATCGCTGTACCGCCGTCATAACGCATAGCAGCGGGTAAAAAATGATATTGAATATCTGGCCATTCTTGTCCAGATTTAGACCGAATAAATGCACAAGATTCAAAATGATTAGTACTTCCCAAACCAGATCGAAAAAAGAACCAACGAGCGCCAATTAGACCCTTGCTCACTAAATCCAGCTTGCTATTTAATGTGATTGGTTTTTTACAATAGTATTGAAAATAGACTTCCAAATGGTCTTGCAGGTTTTCACCAACCCCCGCTAGATCATGGTGTAATTTTACACCAGCACTTTCAATTACTTTTTTAGGTCCAACTCCAGAATGTTGTAGTAATGTGGGTGAGCCAATAGAACCTGCGCTCACAATAACTTCTTTATTGGCATTGGCAATTTGCAATTTACCACGCCGTAGATATTCTACTCCGGTCGCGCATGCGCCTTTAAACACAATCCTCAGTACTTGTGAATTACTAACGACTCTTAGATTGGGACGTTTTCTAATTGGATCTAAATAAGCCCGAGAAGTAGAATCACGCACGCCGCTTCTAACGCTCATGTGCATTGCGCCAAAGCCTTCTTGTTGATAGCCATTATAATCATCGGTTTTGGTGTACCCAGCATCTTGGCCGGACTCTATGAATGCCGCATATAGTGGGTTCGCCATATTGTTGCCACTACATATTCCTATCGGCCCTGAGTTACCTCGATATTGGTTGGCTTCTCCCTGCCATGTTTCAGATCGAATAAAGTATGGCAAACAATCTTTAAAACCCCAGCCTCGTGCCCCTAGTGTTTGCCATTGATCAAAGTCCCGAGCATGTCCACGTACCCAAACCATGCCGTTTATCGATGATGAACCGCCCAGTACTTTACCTCGGGGGCAATCGAGGGAGCGCCCATTTAAGCCAGGTTCAGGTTCTGACCGATATGCCCAGTTAAACCGCGCCATATTCATTGGGTACGATAATGCAGTTGGCATCTTTACAAAAATATGCTGATCACTACCGCAGCTTCTATTAGTAATACGCTATTTTTTGTATCTGCTGATAAGCGGTTAGCCAACACACAACCCGCCGAACCCGCACCGACAATAATGTAGTCGTAATTATCCTCAGTCATAATATACCTTCGGTTCAAGTGCTAACCTTTATAAAGTTTCAAGGTGGGATTCAAATTTATGCCACTGCTTAAGACCGCTACTGTCGCCTAAAATTCGGCGCGCAAGAATTTAGAAATCAGTAATCACGTCTTCATGCTACACGCGTAAAATCCGACCTGGTAAATTTCTATCCCAATGATCCTAGACTTCAGCATAATGTCCAATATTATACGGGGTCGTAAACGACCTCGAATTTTACCACTTGCACCATCTTACCGAGAAAAATCTTGTGAGTTACCCTTACACTATCCAAGATAAGGTGAGTGAGAACAAGTAGGGAATGGAGAAAATGGCTAACAATTCTACTGAGCAGGCGATGTTGGGGGATTTTGGCAAGGTTGTGGATGATGCCGTTATGGCAATTACATCGTGTGTTAGATAAAGGGCTTTACTTTCAGGTAAGAGGCATATTCAATTTTGATGATCTAAAACTTAGCAGTAAACATCAACCACAATTTACTAGTGTCGGAAGACAATGCGTCAGCATCGTAGCTAGCCCACTTGAGTAATACCCCGTAGTGCTCGTTAATGGGGTGGCTTAGCGCTATATTCCACTCTCTACCATAGTCCGTAGATCCTTTTTCTGCACTAAGGTCATGAAGACTGACAGTTAGTTTTGATTTTCCGAGTGAAGTCCCAAAGGTGAGATAAAGATCTGCTATACCGGTGGTGGGTGTGCTCAGAAACTTGTCAGCCCAACCCTGAAACTTATGTAGAGTTGCAAGAGGCGTCTGAAAACGCTCCCCAGGAGTGTTGCTACCTTCAAGAACTTCGTAGCTCAGGTTCAGGCTGAAGCTATCCGTCTTGATGCCGCCATCAATCAGATAGTAGTTCGCAGAATAATTGCTGGCATTGTCACCAAAGTCATTTTGATTAGCATATTCCACTTGAACTGGAATTTTGAATCTTTCAAAGCTATAGGTGTTGTTGTAACGCACACCTATAGTACGGTTAGATAGTGCGTTGGCATTATCAAAGTCCATAAAATAGGCGTATCCTACGAATGTACCGCTTTTCCCCATGATAAATTTCGCATTTAATAAATGCGTATTTGAATCAAATGTTCGAGCCGCAGCACCCGTGTCTGGCCCAAAGATGCGATTAACCTTATTGATGTAGTCATAGTAAAAGATGACATTCTTAAATGATGTGTTCTCGATACCGAATACATCGTAAGTCTGTTCATTTTGTCTCCAACCTACCCCACCAATAAACCGTTGGTTGTCGCGATTGATCTTTCTTCTACCAATTGTGAATTGAGTGTCATTTTTTTTGTAAGACAAATAGAATTGATTAAAGTCTGTGCCATCTGGATCAGCGACGACGGGATAGGTCGTTTTTCCGTTTCGTGTGTTGTTAAAGTTGTCATCACCCAAGTAACTGACATCATCAATTTCTACAAATAATTGCCAACCGGAATACCATAAGGTTTTGTAGTTGAGTTGAGTTTTGAGCGTTGAAGCTTTTGCATCGTTTGAAAATCCGTCTTGATCTACAAATTCATATCGATATCTGAAGTTCAGATGGGCTTGCCCTCCGCTTATAGCATCACCAAGTGTTTCGGTTTCGGCGAAAATCGGTGTAGTGAAGCAGAGGAGTATGCTTACAATGTAAGTTGTAAGGTTTGGATAGGCCTTCTTCATAATAATTCGCATATAGATTCAAATGTACTGGCAGCTAATTGACTCATTGTAGTTATTGTAGTTCAAATTACATTGATTTCAATCAATAGTTGTACACTATCCTGCCAATATTTCTGGGGGGAATTTTCAACTTAGAGCTTAGAAATTGTAGTTAGCTTTTAGCCGTAGATGTCTTCCAGCTGCGTCAAGGTTTTCTGTCGCACTATGATAAGTTTTGTCTGTTAGATTAGCGATCGTCAAGTGGAATGATGTTTGTTTATTCCAGTAATAAGACAGGTCCGTATCAAGTACAGCGTAGCCGGAATTTTCTTCAACCTTGAAACCGCGTCGTGTACTAATCTGCTCTTTAGTATGGCCTTCAAATCGTCCGAGTAAGCCTATGTTTAACCTCTTTCCAAATAGTTGACTGGTATACCTGCCACCTAACTGTCCAGTAATTTCTGGAACGCCAGAATCCCAGGTATCAACACCTTCATATTTTTTCTTACGTTTCAACCAAGTGAGTTGAGAATATACTTCCCATGCTTGGTTCTGATAAGTTACGGCCAGTTCAATGCCGTGGGTGTCGGCTTGACCGATATTTTTATAAATTTTATCTCTACTATTTAAACACTGATCATCAACCAAACAGCTAACATGGTCTATGTAGTCATCGGCATTAGTCGCAAAACCTGTGATGTCGAGGGTAGTGTGGTTCGACTTGTAGCGATATCCTAATTCGTAGGTGATAGATGTTTCGGGCTTTAGCTCAGCGTTTGGGTTGATATAACGAGACCCTGCAAAAGCGCCCATAGCAAGATTGAGTAAGCTGGGATATATGTAACCCTGTGAACTGTTGAGCCGAAAGGTACTGGAGTCCGATAATTTATAGACTAAAGCCAAACTGGCAATGGCATGTTGATCTGAATAATCCAGTTGGACTGTGCTGCTACTGCTCGTACTTAGTGCTCCGTTAATGTAATAGGAACGCAACCCAGCCAATAAATTAAAACTCTCACCGAGTTCAATATCAGTTTGTACATAAAGTGCTGCCGTTGTTAAGTCTGCGTCATCAAATGAACTTGTCTGGCTGGAAATTCGACCATTAGTTTCTAAGGTTCGAAAACGTTCTTGTTTTATTTCATCCTCAACCCACTGGATACCCGCGATAAGTGAACTGGTTTCAAAAATGTCCCAATCACTCTGCAGATTAAAACCGTTAGTAACTAGGTCACTGACGGTGTCAATCGATGTGTCAAGAAGAAAACTGGGGGTCAGTTTCACTGATAAAAATGTATTGAATACTCTATCGCTTTTCTGTTGATAGGCGTCGATTTTTAAGGAAGAAAAGTGACTATTAGAATTGAAGTTGACAAAACCATAGTCTAAACGAAGTTTGTTTCTGTTTCTGACGGGTGAATCTATTGTAAAATCTAGGAAGGGTGGAGTGAACCTAAGTTTAGGTTCTACATAAATAACTGAGGCTGAAACGAAATTTTCATATCCCAAGTTTAAGCTATGTTGACCGACTCTATATTGAACTTCACCATGATAACCATGACTGCTATACAAGGTATTTTCGGTCTCACCATCGGGTGTGTTTCTTAAACCTTGGTCGTTATCAAAACCACCGAAGCTCCAGTAGACATTTTTTTTACTTCCCTGAAAATTGCCACTGATAATATGGCCTTCTGTCGATGAATTGTAAGATGCTGATATTTGGCTTTTCAGCGACGCGCCAGCTTCAGGTCTTGTGATGACGTTGATGACGCCCCCCATTGCTTTGGGGCCATACAGTACGGAAGCAGGCCCCCGGATAATTTCAATTTTCTGAATTCTTGTGATATCAACTAACATGGGCACGCCGACTTCTCGATGGTCGCCAAATTCTTGGCCATCCACGAGTAGTGCCATCCTTCGTGCCTCTTCTCCTCGAATTCGTATGCGTTTTTGGCCGGCTTGTCCTGCATCTGATAGCGTAATACCCGGTGTACCAATTAAAAGATCGGCGAGTTGATCATAAGTGTTGTTTTCAATCATTTCACTTGTAATTAGACTGATTGAATAAGGATTTTGTTGATAGGTTTTGTCTGTACGAGTGCCGGTGACGACAACTTCTTCCATGATATTATCAGCAGCAAAAGCGTAGGATTGAGAAAGAAGAAAGAGTGCCAACAGGGATTTGGTTTTCATGGGGATGTTCCTGGGATGTTGCAGATTCTTTTTATTCCTTAAGAACAAACTCCGACTTTTTAGGGTCGGAGTCCTAGGTTTAGTGAGTTCAGAACGCCTTAATAAACATCCTTCCTAGTATTATAGATATTGAATTTACCGGTTGGTGTGATGATGCGTTCATCATCGATGACCTTGACCAGCTTTCTGGTTTTGTCGTTAACAATCACAAGTGCTGACCTTTGATTCTGTCCGTTCCAGACAGAGAACCAAACCTCATCACCTTGTTTGTTGTATTCGGGTTGAACAACCCTCTTAGGCCCCTCGCCTAGGTTTGCCCATGCAGCAATTGGCAAGACTTCGAAACCAGCGCCCAGATTGTTGATGTCATAAACTGCAATAGACTGGCTCAAAGCTGGGTCTGGATTCAGTGGTGCATCGACCCAGAGGTTTCTGGACTTAGGGTGAGTCTTGACAAATAAAGAGCCGCCACCCATTCCCTTCAATGTTCTGACAACCTTCCAAGCTTGATCCTTGTGCTTGATAGGGTCGGTACCGATCAACGTTATATTGGAATTTCCTAATGCGCTGGTCGCCCACACTGGTCCGAAATCGGGGTCAATAAAATTAGCCCCCCGTCCTGGATGAGGAATTTCTGTGACATCGATAAGTGCTTCTACTTCACGATCCTTTGAGTCAATCACAGCAATCTTATTAGATTTGTTGGCTGCTGTGAGGAAGTAGCGGTGAGTTGAATCCCAGCCTCCATCATGTAAGAAACGCGCGGCCTCAAGCGTTGTTTCTGTGATGGAATTAGGATTGCTATAGTCGACTAGAAGCACCTTTCCTGTTTCCTTTACATTTACGATGAATTCCGGATGTTCATGGGATGCAACGATGGCTGCGACCCTTGGCTCAGGATGGTATTCCTGTGTATCAACCGTCATGCCCCGTGTAGAAACAATCTTCTTTGGCTCAAGAGTAGCACCTTCCATTAGTACATACTGAGGTGGCCAGTAAGCCCCTGCAATCGCAAGTTTGTCTTCGTATCCTTTGTACTTAGATGTTTCAACTGAGCGTGCTTCCATGCCGATTTTAATTTCAGCAACTTGAGCGGGAGGGTTCATAAAGAGATCAATGAGTACAATTTTTGCATCACGACCAATGGTATAAACATACCGCCCTGAATGGGAAGGTCGAGAAATATGAACGGCATATCCTGTCTCAATAATTGCAATAACTTCTTTAGAATCGCCGTCGATAATCGCAACTTGACCGGCATCCCTAAGGGTTACCGCCATCATGTTGTCAGTATCGTAGTTATGTTGCTTTTTCTTTGGACGATCACTAACAGGTACATCAACCTTCCATGACGCTAACATTTTTTCCATTCCGAATTCGGGCGGTTGAGGCGGTTCGTGCTGAGGAAAACGTGCCATCATATCAACTTCTTTTTCAGTCATATCTCCAGATGTTTGCCAGTTTGGCATTCCCCCAGGGGTACCATAAGCGATCAACACTTTAAGATAAGCGGTGCCTCGTTGTTGTGTAATGTCCGGCGTGAGCGGACTACCTGTTGCGCCTTTTCTTAAGACACCATGGCAACCTGCACAACGTTGAAAAAAGATATGGGATGCCTGTGCGAATTCTTCTTCACTTATGTCCGGTGCGCCAGGTGTCCTTACCATTTTTACATCAGTTATATTCATGGGTGAGCCTTGATATCGCAGCTCTGCACCATCAATATTGGGATGATCTACCTCTTCGGCGGCTTGAGTATTAAATGCAAAGATGCATAAAGCCAGACTAATTAGTGTCATAAATTTCATATTCATTCCTTTAGCCAGTTTTACATGATCAGGGGTTTACTTATTGGGATGAATTGTATAATTTCGTTTGACCTACTTACTTGACTAAGGTCAATTGTTGGTGTGTTTTTTGTAGTTTAATCGACTTGTTGGCTTGGAAATCGAACGGGCTTTTTCATGTGCCGTTCGGTTCGTTGTCGCTTGTTCACCATCGCTCGAATAGGTTTACCTGAATAAGCAGGAAAAGGGTAAACCTCATCGGTATAAAGGAGGTAACCGAGGCAAGTGCGAGTTTACTTTAGCTCGTGATATTTTCAGACGAGGCAAAGACACCACTTGTCATCGAGAGGAATAGTATTACGATGAAATGGAGTGGGCTTAAAGTTTTATGGCATGATTTGATTAACATACTAATAATCTAACAGACCTTTTACACAAAAGAGCAAATTATGGATAATTATATGGTTCTTTTTTGTGGATTGAAATTCTTCTAAATGAAAAGAAAATAGGGTAAGGGGCAAGATATTAAACTCGCCGCTTACCTCATTTAGCTTTATGCACTTTCTATTGCAGTGTCCTTAGGTGGTGTAGCTTCTGCTTGGCCAGTGACCGCACCTTTGAGAAGACCAAAGATGAAATAAGCTAAGAATAATCCACCTGCACCAAACAGAACGTCTCCCCACATTCGTTGCCAAACAAGGAATCTAACTGTTTCGCTCTGAATGACTTCAGGGGATCTAGCAAACCAGTAGCCGTAGTCTACTGCGGCAAAAAATTGTGTAATACCAATGGGTAACAAGGACATTACGATCATCGCCATCAAACCAAGGTTAAGGCTCCAGAATGCCCATTTGAGAGGTTTGTCTGCCCAACCAACTTGTTTGGTAATTCCGACAAGACAGAAGAGCATTAAGCCAATACCGAGGTTGCCATAGACACCCATAAAAGCGCCGTGAGCGTGTGTCGCGGTAGTGTTGAGTCCTTGGATAAAATACAAAGCGATGGGAGTGTTGATGAGAAAGCCCAACATGCCGGCACCAAATAAATTCCAAAAGGCTGTCGCTACAAAGAACATGATTGCCCAATGGTAACGAGCAACCCAAGGTTGGGATTTACGCAGTTGATAAGTTTCAAAGGCTTCAAAACCGATGATGGCTAAAGGCACAACTTCGAGGGCTGAGAACATAGCGCCCCAAGCGATGACAGAGTTTGGTGTACCCGTAAAATAGAGATGATGAGTAGTACCAATGATGCCACCGGTTAAAAATATTAAGGTTGCAAATAACACCGCAGCTTCTGCGGAGCTTGCTCTAATCAATCCGAGTCGAACAAACATTAGTGCGGTAACAGATACTGCGAATGTTTCGAAGAATCCTTCTACCCAAAGATGTACAACCCACCAGCGCCAGTATTCTGCGATGGCGAGGTTTGTGTGTTTACCCATCGCAAGACCGGCAAAGTAAAAACCACCGATAGCAACACAAGATAAGTATAAAACCCAAATAACGGCTTGCTGATCATTTTTCTGCCCCAGTATGGGATAGATTGCACGTGTGACTAGTGCTAACCAGATCGAAAGTCCGAGCATGAGAAACAATTGCCAGAACCTGCCTAAATCGACATATTCTTGTCCTTGATGTCCCAACCAGTAGCTTGTATCAAGATCTAGTACTTGCTGAATGGCTAACCATTCTCCAGCCATTGAACCCAGAACGATGAAGACAAGCGCAGCCCATAAGAATAAAGAAAGCTGCCATTGAAATTTTGGTTCATGTCCTGAAAGTGCGGGTGCAATATATAAGCCCGTCCCTAACCAGGCGGTTGCAATCCAGAAAACAGCCAGTTGTGTATGCCACGTTCTGACGAGGGAATAGGGGAACCATTCTGCGAGATTAAAGCCATAGAAAGCCTGTCCTTCAACGGCATAGTGGGCCGTGATTGAACCTAATAGAATTTGTAAGAGAAATAACCCAATCGCGGTAACAAAGAATAATCCAGCGACTTTCTGTGAATTTGTTGCTCTGACAGCAAACAGAGAATCTGTTGAAGGTGCTTCTTTTAATGGATCTTCACGTAAGGTAGCGTGATACCAAACTAGGGCGCCAATGCCGAGGATTAACCCGCAGATACTTAAGATAGACCAGACCATGAGCGAAGAAGTAATATCATTACCCACTTGCTTGTCATAGGGCCAATTGTGCGTATAGCTATAATTTTTATCAGGGCGTTCAGTCACTGCAGCCCAGGCTGTCCAGAAGAAAAATGCGCTCAAATTTTCACGGCGTTCAACAGAATTCAAAGTGTTGTTTTTCATCGCGTAATCAAGTCGATCTTGTTGAGTCGCAGGATTGTCGCCAAATAGGGATACGTAATATTGTGTTAATTCCTGAATAGCTTTCGCTCTTCGATCGCTGATCGTAATAATACCGGTGTCAGGATTGTATTGATTTGTCCTGATATCATCGCGAAGAAGTTGCTCTAGAGCAGATTTTTGTGGAGAGTCTAATTCAGCGAATTTCATACCATATTTAGCGTTAGCAGAATCATCGAGCCAAATCTGTGCTTCTCGATGTATCCAATCCGCTGTCCAATCTGGTGCGAGATAAGCGCCGTGGCCCCAAATTGATCCAAGTTGGTGGCCGCCCATTGAGCGCCAAGCCAATTGACCCTGATCTATATCATCATAGCTAAATACCTGTTTTCCGGTTTCAGTGACGACTTTTTCGGGTAAGGGTGGTGCTTCTCTATAGATGTCACTGCCTAATGACAGTAACAGGCTAAAGGAGCAAATAAAGACAACTACGAGGCCCCATACTAATACTTTAGTTTTTATCATCTTGGTTCCTTAGCCTACTTATAATCATCCCAGATATTTTACGCCTCGGATGTAGAAAGGAATGTTGATCTAAGTCAATTAGAAGGTACTAATTCTCTTTGGTGTCTAATATTTTCTTGGGGTACAGTGAGAAAATAACCCTATAATTAAAGGGGAATTGAGATGGATGTTTGAATATGACATGACTTCACATCTGATCACTTAGCTCTTCCAAACGCTGCTGCAAGGTCTCTGAAAAAAAGCAATCTATTAAATGGCTTCTAGTGACGATCTTGCCAGTAATTTACAGTGAATTTATGCTTTGTATTATATTGGAATTCGTGCGGTGATTTTTATCTCTGCATGAGCGCCAGGTCGAATGAGTTCGCTGATGCCAATCCAGGTAGATGCGGGGTAGGGTGCTTTGATAAATTCATCTTTTACTTTCGCCATAGTACCGGCATGTTTTTGTAGACCGACAATGTAGAGTGTCGTGTCAATAATATCTTCGTAACCTACCCCTGCTTCTTTTAGCGTTTCTCCGAGTGACTGCCAAGCATTCCGGAATTCATCTTCGACGGTATCTCCATGACCAATGACACCAGAGAAAAACACTAAATTGCCGCTGCGAACAGCTGGCGCAAAGTGCCAGTTTTCGTAAATTTTCTTTGCTGATTCTGGAACGATTACGTCGATAGTCATATTAATTCTCGATTAGTAGTGTGATTTGATCTAAATATTAGAGTTGCGTGAATATTTGTTATGCTAGTCACACTATAAAGAAATTACCCTTAAAGCAACCTGGTAAAATATTTTTACCAAAATTGAAGGTGAATATATGAAAGGTCAGCAGTTTGTTCTTACGGCATTGGTTTCTATCATGGTCTTTTCGGCTCATGCTCATACTGATGGGCTTATTGCCTATGAGGGAAAACCTGCTAGTGAGCACACGGTTGCCAAAAACAATGCGCTGGCAAAGCGATTAAATTTTTCGGACCGAGTAGCTTTTGATAGAAGCGCAAAAGGGCTTATTGCTGAATTTGATGCCGCAACCGCTGCCCTATTACGAGATGATTTTACTTTTCTTGAAGAAGAAATCCCAGACACTGTGAATCCTTCTTTATACCGACAAGCTTTGCTTAATCAGACTGCTATGGGTCTATATAAAGTAACCAAGGGAATCTATCAGGTACGCGGTACGGATCTTTCCAATATGACTTTGATAAGGGGTAAAACCGGATGGATTCTCTATGATGTGTTGCTAACAAAAGAGGCTGCGGCTCAATCCTTAAAGTTTGCACTGGCTCATTTACCCGAGGGACGAGAGCTGCCGGTTTCAGCCATGATATATAGTCATTCACATGCCGATCATTTTGGTGGTGCAAGAGGGATACTTGATCTGTATCCCGATATTCCTATTTTTGGGCCGGTAAACATCAGCAAAGAAATTGTTGATGAAAATGTTCTTGCCGGAAATGCAATGTCGAGAAGGAGTGTTTACCAATACGGTTCTGCTCTGAAAGCAAGCCCTAAGGGTATCGTCGATGCTGCATTAGGGAAGGGTTTGTCAAAAGGAAATATTACTTATGAAAAACCGACTTATATTCTCAATACCAAAAATGATCTTGAGACAATTTTGGTTGATGGAATTGAGATGCAGTTTTTAAATGTACCGGGCGCTGAAGCACCATCTGAGATGGTGACTTATATTCCCCATCTAAAGGCTATCTGGACAGCAGAAATTACTTATCACGGCATGCATAACGTCTACACCTTGAGAGGAGCGAAGGTTAGGGATGCGTTGGCATGGTCAAAATACATCAATCAAATGTTGCACCTTTGGGGAGAGGAAGCTGAGGTCTTGTTTGCAGCTCACTCATCTCCGATATGGGGAAGCAAAGACATTGAAAAATTTTTACGCTTACAGCGAGATAATTATGGTGTTCTGCATAACCAGACCTTGAGACTTCTCAATAGTGGTGTAGCTTTACAGGATATTGGTGAGCTGATAGATGATACGATTCCAGAGAGTATTTTTGAGAGCTGGCATACCAATGGTTATCACGGAACTTATAATCATAATGCCCGGGGTATCTACAACATGTATCTTGGTTACTTTGATATGAATCCCGCTAATCTCAATCCTTTAACAATTGCCGATGAAGCGAAAAAATATGTAGAGTATATGGGAGGTAGTGAACCCATCCTTGCGCGGGCGAAACGAGATTTTGCAGAGGGGCAATATCGATTTGTCGCGACTGTGTTGGATAAGTTAGTCAGGCTCCACCCAGATAATGATGAAGCCAGGCACTTGCTTGCGGATAGCTATGAACAATTGGCGTATCAATCAGAAGGCGCAGGTTGGAGAAATGTTTATTTGACTGGTGCTCAGGAATTGAGAGTGGGACTAATGAAGGACACCCTCAAAACCGCATCTCAAGATGTTTTGCTCACCATGGATATGGGGGCTATTTTTGATTTTCTAGCGGTTCGCGTTGATAGCCGGCTCGCTGCTAAAGAAGGCCGACTGACTTTAAACCTTATCAATCGAGATGATGGGAGCAAATATTTTGTCGAATTGAGTAATGGTAATCTGAGTAATATTAAGCTTGATAAACTGACTGATGCTGATGCAACACTTTCTATTAGTAAAGTTGCTTTTTTCCAATTGCTAAATAAGCAAAAAAGTATGAAAGAGCTGATGGTTGCGGGTCACGCTGAGATCACCGGAGATCCTCGCGTTCTAGGCAGAATTTTGTCGAGTCTTGTAAGTTTTGATGAATTTTTTCCGATTGTACCTTTGCCAATCCCTTAGTGCTCCTTTAGCACTAGAGACCATGGGCCTCATCTATGCCTTCCCGGAGCAATTTTGACCATTTGTTAATTTGCAATTTCGCATCACCGAGTTTTGTATACCCGGCTCTTAGAATACGGCTACCGCTGCCCCATTGAATAACGGCTGACAATTGTTCGCCCGTCACAGAATCCACTAATTCACCTTCCATAGCTGCGCCACCAAGCCCGGCGCCTGTTATCTTTGTGTAAATGGTGACATTTAAAGCACCAATAGTTTTATCTAAGGCTGTGAGACCAACGCGAATTCTAGCAACACCCTTTGCAGGTTTGTCAGTCACTGTGTAGCCATCCTTTTCTGAAATCGCTTTTATTAGACGGTCGTGGTAGTACTGAACCAAGTTCTGAACTTCTTCTTCTGTAAATATATTTTCTTTTCCAAGGTCTTCAAGGCGGAACAAAATTTCGGGTCGATCAATAATAAAGCTTGAATATTCTGCCAAGTTGCCACCATTGAAAGCGTATCGTGTATCAGTAGCTTGTTTCAGAGAGTTATAGTCACTGATAAATCCTGTTCTTTTTTGTTCAATAACGGGACTTGCGCAGCTCATTAAAAAGGAGATGAGGAACGTTATTCCGATTATTTTTAAACTTGTTCTCATAGTGCTTCACCCATTTATTCTTTTCTTGCCAATATAACTCAAAACTTACGCTGTGTTTAGTTGCAATGCGGCATTTGTCCCTATGTTATCATATTTGTTCAACGGTTTTCCCAGAGCTGGCATGGCTGCTTCAGGTGCACTATATATGGGCTGAATATTCCCTAGGAAAAGCTCATCTTTTTGAACGAATTGATAGGCTTTGGCGCTGGTTTGAATTGCAGCTAGTTTCATATAATTCAAGTAGTCTTAATCAGGCTTTCCGTGTTAGCCTCTGATTCAGTATCCCGATCTGAGCGAATCATAATGAACCTAAACCAGGATTTTGTAGCCGAATTTGAGTTGTTAAATCTATTCGAACTATCTAGCGCCCAACAGGGGCTCAAAATTCACCATGATGCTGATCCGAATCGCCTTGTTGCTGGTAAGAGGTTGTATGATAAAAAGCTAACCACCCAAGCTGACGGGGGGTACTTAACCCCACTAGGTATCCAAGCAGCAGAACACGTACAAGCCTTAATCACTATCATGCAGCTCAAGCAGTAGATAAGGATACAGCTGCGGTTTCTAGGTTAAACAGCATGCAACTTGACTGGCATTGAAGTGATACCTAAGACAAAGTTCGATGGTAGTCGTTCTACATCGCCAATGACTTCCACATAAGAAAACCGTTTCATGATTTCTTCCCACATGATCTTTAACTGCAACTCAGCGACTCTGTTGCCCATGCAGCGATGGATACCAAAGCCAAAAGAAAGATGTTGTCTGGCTTTGGGGCGATTAATGACGAATTCATTAGCTCGGTCAATGACAGTATCATCACGATTTCCCGATACATACCACATAATGACCTGATCGCCCTTTTTGATCAATTTTCCGTTTAGTTCGAAATCTTCTAAAGCCGTTCTACGCATATGAGGAAGTGGTGTCTGCCAGCGAATGATTTCAGAAACCATGTTAGGTATTAGCTCGGGCTGTTCACGCAATAATTTGTATTGCTCTGGGAAGTCATTCAGCGCAAGTACACCGCCGCTCATGGAATTCCGTGTGGTGTCGTTACCACCTACGATTAACAACATCAGATTGCCCAGAAAGGTCATGGGATCATCTATCATATCTTTTGTATCTGGGTGGTTAGCTAACATGGTAATAAAATCAAATCCTTCAGTATTACCTGCACGTTCATGCCATAGTTGTTGGAAGTAGGCCAAGCATTCCATGAGTTCTTGTTCTCGTTCTTCAGCTGAGATAGAAAAATTTCCTACTGCTTCTACCGAAGTCGTTACATCCGACCAATGTGTTAGCTTTCGCCTATCTTTCATAGGAAAATCAAAAAGAATCGCAAGCATATAAGTTGTCATTTCGATTGATACCTTCTCAACCCAGTCAAAAGTCTCGCCAGTGGGCAAGTCATCTAAAATGAGGCAGGCTTTCTCCCTGATGATACTTTCAAGTTTGCTAAGATTATTTGGGGCTGCTGCTGGGGAGACAACCTTACGTTGCACATCATGTTCAGGTTGGTCCATAGCAATAAAGTTTGGAGGATTAAAATCACCATCTACGATACCAATTGCAATTGCACCGTCGGAGGAGAAAATTTTATGATTAGTATCGATTATTTTAATATCATTAAATTTAGTAATTGACCAAAAAGCGCCAACTTTACTTTCAGCGCAATAGTGCACAGGATCTTCATCTCTTAAACGCTTAAACCAGGTTTCATGGACATTAGCTTCGTATAGTTCCGGACGACTCATATCGAATTTATCGAGAGGTACATCGTAGGGGTTAAGTTCAGCCCAACTTTCAAGATCCTTAATTTCAGCGTATTCCATAAGTCTACTCACGATTTGATTTAATTAATCATCCTAGCACCTGTGTTAAATATACCAAAGCAAATTAGAAAGACCTCTGAGCCTTTCTGACTTAAGCTTTCTTGGCACTATGTTATGTTAGGATTGATTTCAATTTAACATACTGAGTTATCCAATGAAGATTCATCAAATTTACACTCACAATCAACTGAGAAACTTTAATTATATTATTGAAATAGACAGTAAAAATGCAATTGTCATCGATCCTTGGGATGCAGTGGAGATTGGCAAAGAGCTTGATGATAGGCGCTTAACCTTAAAGGCAATTATCAATACACATGAGCACTGGGATCATACTCAAGGCAATAAGTCTCTTGTTGAGAAATATGGTTGTGAAGTCTGGGCCCACGCCAATGGGGAAGGGAAAATTCCTTGCCTGACAAAAACCCTAAGTGCTGATGAACTGATACCTTTGGATGGAGATAATAATCTTCTGGTGCTTGATACCCCTGGACATACCTACGCCCATTTGTGTTTTGTTCTACTTGAAGGCGAAGCAGCAAAGGGTGTTTTCACTGGTGATACTTTGTTCAACGCGGGTGTCGGTCGATGTGATGGCGGGGGAGACCCTGAAACGCTTTACCATACGATATAAAAGCAGATTCAATTTTTGGATGATGACGTTATTATTTATCCTGGGCATGATTATCTAGAAAATAATCTCAAGTTCACCCTGAAGTATGAACCTGCTAATCAGATGGCGAAAGACTGGTTGGCAAAAGTTGAATCCACAGATTATGTACCCGGTTCAGTAAGATCATGTATTCGAGATGAAAAGCAATTCAATGTATTCTTGAGGTTAGATCAGTCCTCAACCATAGCAAGATTGAACCTAACTGACCCTGATCCTAAAGATGTGTTTCTGGCACTTCGAGGGCAACGAGACAATTGGTAAATGTAGGGCGCAAAAAATATGATGTATTGGTGCTATTCGGGCTTTGCACCTTGGCTTTCACTCAACCCCTGTTGTCATTACTTTCAGAGTACCCAGAATTTTTTACCTCTCACAAAATAACTGACGAGCAACTGTGGTTCTTTGTTGTGGTGGTTTCTTTTGTGCTTCCGTTGGCCTTATCTGTTCTGCTTGTACTGGCCGGCCTGCTTAGTCGTAGGCTAAAAATAGGGTTGATGATTGTGATGCTTGCCTTCTTGAGCAGTGTCATCGCGCTACCTTTTCTGAACAAATTGACCTTTTTAACTGGCCTTGTCATCTTGTTAGGGTCAGTTTCTATTGGAATTATTTCTGCTTGGCATTATGCAAAAAAAGAGCAGTTTAGAAGCACTCTCGCTTACCTGTCTATTTTTACCCTTGTAGTGCCACTTATATTTATATTTTCTTCCGGTGTCAGAGATATCGCTTTCCCTGCCCCCATTGTTTTGGGTGAAAAGGACAAAGAGATTCGAAGCATACCCGTCGTGTTTGTTATTTTTGATGAATTCACGGTGAATTCTATTGTTGATATAAATGGCGAGATTGATCCTGTTCTCTATCCCAATTTAGCGTGGTTTTCGAATCGTTCGCATTGGTTTGCTAATGCAACAACAGTAGCTGATGGTACCGCCTATGCGGTGCCTGCTATTTTGTCTGGGCAATATGCAAAACGTACCCAGCCCACCTATCAGGCTTATCCGACCAACATATTTACATTGCTGCATGGTACGCATACATTTAACGCTCATGAGTCAGCGAGTAAATTATGCCCTCCAGAATTTTGTCCTCCCATAGAGAAGAAGAGATCTAACGAACAACAATTGGCACTCATCCTTATTGACTCATTTGTGCTTTATGCGCATATTATTTTCCCATCAGATTTTCGACAGAACCTGCCTGACATCACCCAAGGGTGGGTCAATTATCTCTCACCCGTAAATGCACCTAAAACAATTTCAGAAATACCGTCCGATGAGGGTTGGCTATTAGGGCTCATTCTTTCTTATTTGGAGGACGATAGAGCTGCACTCTGGCATCGTTTTTTGTCTGCAATTCCGAATACACCTCAGCCTTCGCTCAACTTAATACATATTCTCTTGCCTCACCTCGCTCTGGAGTATTTGCCTAGTGGGAAAAATTATGGACGACAAGTTGTTCGAGGTTTACATGAAGAAAAATGGGGCAATGATGATTGGGCTGTTAAACAGGCCTGGCAGAGACATCTTTTACAATTGTCTTATACTGATAAATTACTGGGAGCGTTATTTAAAACCCTACAAAATGAAACCTTATTTGAAAAGTCTCTCATTATTGTCACTGCTGACCATGGCTTAAGTTTTAAAAAAGGAGAAATGCGACGCCCGATTTCAAAACAAAATTACATGGACATTATGCCCGTCCCACTCTTCATCAAATTGCCAAACCAAACAAAAGGCAGTGTGTCACAACTCAATGTTGAGACTGTGGACATATTGCCGACGATTGTCGAAGTATTGAATATTTCTCTACCTTCTCCCTTGGAAGGAGTTTCTGTTTTCAATAAAGACGCACTGAACAACAGGAAAGAGAAAACATTTTTTACCTTCCATGATGGAGAACGAACGATAAAATTTCCATCGAATATCAAGGGGAAGAAAATAGTAATCAATGATCGAATACAATTGTTCGGAGAGCAGAATAATCCAGACAAGTTGTTTTCCATCGGTTCCGATAAGCATTGGGTTGGAAAATTCACCCATGAATTAGAAATTAAAGAGGATAAATTTTACAAAGTAGAAATTAACAATCAAGTGACGGAACGTTATTATGCTGCTGATTCAGGTTCTAATTTTGTCAGTGGAACGGTGTTTGCTGTTGAGGCTGTTGCCGATGAGTCAAACAAGAAGGCAAATAAAGAGAGAAAGCAAAAAGAAATCATTCGACTCGCACTTACCGTCAATGGAAAGGTCAGGGCGGTCACAAAGATCTATTTATCTGATAGGGATCAAGAGTTTGCTTTTTTGGTTCCAGAATCTGCTTATAAAGTAGATCAAAACCAAGTCGAAGTTTTTCGTATTATCGGTACAGGATCTGGTGAATTGCGCCGTTTTTTCTTCGAGAAACCCAGCAGCTACTCAGTGTCCTATGATAATGGAGTTGCTAAGGGACTGGTTGATGAAAATGGCAATGAATTTGATATAGATCAGACTTCACTGATGGGCTTTCTGGATACCATCGTTGAATCAGATCATCTGTTTAAATTTGAAGGATGGGCGGTTGACAAAAATAGTGGCCAGCCTGCGCATGAAGTTGTACTTTTTGTCGATGGACAGTTCGTGACATCGGCAATACCTCGATATATCAGGCCAGATGTTGCCGCAGCCTATCAACGACCTAATTATCTTTCATCAGGTTATCGCTTCTATACTGAAATTCTAAACGCTCAACTGCTATGTGAAGGCCGCATTCAAATCTTTGCGGTTTCAGGATCAAGTCGTCATGGAATCGCTAGCAATCTTAGTTTGCCCGCTGCATTTCGACAAATGAGCTTCTGTACTTCAAGATAAGATAAGTTAAGCGAAGGTGATAATATCAAAATCAGTGTATATGCGGATTAAAGAGAGATATTTTGAGTAGAGGTGATGGTTCGATCACTGACAAGTGCTAGGATGAGCTCCCAATTTAATGGCAACGCTTCTTATTATGTCTACTACAAAATCGATTCACTTTGTCCAACGTCCAGAAGGAAATCCCACCCCTGATAATTTTGAGTTGATTGAATCTGATCTTCCTGAACCCAAGGATGGGGAACTCGTGATTAAAAATTTATACATGTCTGTTGATCCCTATATGCGCGGCGTGATGCGTTTTGCTCCTCTCGGAGCGAGAATGATTGGCGGTGCACTCGGTCAGGTTATCGCCTCCAAGAATCCGGATTTTAAAGAAGGAGACCATGTTTTAAATAGTGCAGGTTGGGGAGAACATGTGATTTCCAATGGTGAAGGCTTAACCAAAGTTGATCCTGATCTTGCGCCTCTTAGCACTTACCTTGGCGTTATGGGTATGCCGGGATTAACGGCTTATGGTGGGTTGCTAGTGACGGGTGCCCTAAAGGATGGGGAGTCAGTTTTTGTGTCTGCTGCATCAGGGGCAGTGGGCAGTGTTGTTGGTCAAATCGCGAAGACAAAAGGCTGTACCGTCATTGGTAGTGCAGGGAGCGATGAAAAAGTTCGACAGTTAACGGAAGAATATGGATTTGACCATGGATTTAATTATAAGTCAGCTAATGCGCTAGAAGAATTGCGCAAAGGCGCTCCGGATGGCATCGATGTTTATTTTGAAAATGTGGGTGGCCCACAGTTAGAGGCTGCTTTAACACATATGAAAACCGATGGTCGAATACCCGTTTGCGGGATGATTGCACATTACAATGATCATGGAACAGCGTCTCCGGGTCCAGTGAACCTGACAGAGATTATCTACAAGCGGATTATGATAAAAGGCTTTGTTGTCACAGAGTTTGAAAATTTAAGAGAAGCCTTCCTTAAAGATATGGCGGGTTGGATTGCCTCCGGTGCGGTAAAGTACAGCGAGACAATATACGACGGAATTGAAAGTGCACCTAATGCATTTATTGATCTTTTTTCTGGTGCGAACAACGGTAAAATGCTCGTCAAATTGTAGAGCGATGCCCATTGCGCATTAGAATAGTGCATTAGAGGTTTGATTAGGAATACGCTTGTATACTAGTACAACATATTGAAAAGAATGAGTATGAAAGGGAAGAAAAATGTCTGAAGCAGAAAATGAATTGTTATTTGACTTAACCTTAGATGAAGATCAGCAGTTAAATCGAGATTCAATGCAAAGGTTTGCGCGATCTGAAATACAAGGGATCTCCCGCAGCGCAGATGAAGCGGGTGAAGCGCCAGCTGGCTTTTATGACAAAACTGTGGAGCTAGGGTTAAGTTTGATGCCTATTCCCGAGAGTCTTGATGGCGCGGGGATGCCAAGATCACCTGTTTCGAATGTTTTAAACGCTGAAGACTTAGCCCATGGAGATATGTCTCTTGCTATTGGTGCTTTGACCCCGCTTTCATTTATTAATGCGATTCTGGATCATGGAACAGAAACACAAATCGCAAACTATCTACCACGCTTTATTGATGACAAGTTTCACGCGGCGACAATTGCCTTGATGGAACCGAGTGCGGCTTTCGATCCCCTGAAGATATCGACAAGTGCAGAGAAGACGGCTGACGGCTATGTAATTAACGGCAGTAAATGTATGGTCGCATTAGGAGATTCATCTGAACTCATCCTTGTGGTTGCGTTAGTTGAGGGTGAAGGCCTCGGCGCTTTTGTTGTAAAGGGTAATCAGGAAGGATTGAGTTTTTCTAAAGAAGAATATATGGGTCTAAGACCGCTTCAGCTCAATCGTATAGAGCTTAAAGATGTCAAAGTTGAGATGGAAGACAGGCTAGGTGAGCCGGAGCAAGCTTTCGATCTTGAGAGACTGGTTGACTTGGGTCGAATCGGATTGTGCGCCATGAGTGTGGGTGTGTGCGAATCCGTTCTGGCCTATGTTATCGAGTACTGTAATGCACGTGTTGCTTTCGATGAGCCGATCACGAATCGTCAGTCTGTTGCCTTTATGATCGGCGATATGGCAACGGAAATTGCAGCCATGCGCCTAATGGTTTATCGCGCGGCCTCACGAGCGGAACGAGGGCTGAGTTTTCATAAAGAAGCCTACCTTATGAATTTACAATGTTCGAAATTTGCGATGGAAATTGGTACTAACGGCGTTCAATTGCTCGGCGGTCACGGTTTCACCAGAGAACACCCTGTTGAATTATGGTATCGAAATTTACGGGCTATAGGCTTGCTGGATGGATGTGTCGTTGTTTAGGTAAATTAGAAAGTTTAAATAATATAGAAAGCTTAGGTAATTTTATAAGCTGTTATCAAAGCGCTGTGATAAGAAAGAATAGGAATGAAAATGATTTATTTAGAAACCCCAGAAGCAGTTAAAAAAGCTGAAGAACAAGCAAGAATGTTGGCAGAACATGTATTTCGACCGATATCAAGAAAATACGATAAGAATGAACACGATTACCCAACAGAATTAGATGCCTTTGCTGAAGTTAGGCGAAAAGGCGGGGCAGGTGGTGGCAAAAAAGCACCAGCTGACGCAAGTGCCATCGTCAATGGTGGAAACATGACAGGTGTGAGCTCAATTGCGCAACTGTGTTGGGGAGATGTTGGATTAATGATGGCAATGCCGGGCAGTGGTCTCGGTAATGCCGCCATCGGCGCAGCAGGAACCCCAGAACAAAAAGTGAAATATGCGGGATGCTATGCCGCTATGGCCATCACAGAACCAGGTGCGGGTTCTGATAGTAAGAATATTTCAACCACAGCAACACTTGATGGTGATCAATGGGTGCTTAACGGCGAGAAAATATTTGTCAGTGATGGAGAAAGGTGTAGTCATATCGTTGTATGGGCAACACTTGATAAGTCCAAAGGTAAAGCTGCAATAAAGTCATTTATTGTTGAAAAAGGTACGCCGGGTTGTGAATTAGTGCGTGTTGAAGATAAGTTGGGATTACGGGCGTCAGACACTGCAACGATACGATTTGAGAATTGTCGTATCGACAGAGATTGTTTGTTGGGAGACAAGCCAGATATTGCCGCTACAGAAGAAGAACGTAAAAAGGCCTTTGGTGGGGTCATGCAGACATTTGATAATACTCGGCCTATGGTAGCTGCCATGGCAATTGGCGTTGCACGTGGTGCTTTGGATATGTGCGAAGAATTACTATCCGCCGAAGGCATTAATCTAGATTACAAAAAGAATAGAATGGAAGTTTCAGCCATCGAAGCAGAATTATATGAGCTTGAAGCGGATTGGGAAGCAGCTCGCTTATTGGTCATGAATGCCGCCTGGATGGCTGATAACAGCAAACCAAATTCCACAGAAGCTTCCATGTCAAAAGCCAAAGCCGGAAGAATGTGTAACAAAGTTACACTCGCCTGCGTCAAGCTTTGTAATAGCCTTGGTTATAGTGAGGAGAACTTGCTAGAGAAGTTTGCTCGAGATTCAAAAATACTCGACATTTTTGAAGGCACACAACAAATTCAACAACTCATCATTGCTCGCAATGTCTTGGGTAAGAGTTCTGCTGATTTGAAATAAGCGCTTAATGTCGAAATTTAAACTATTCTATGGTGCGGATGAAGATTGACATTCTTTACTTTAGCTCGTCTTCCAAGTTAACTTTCAGGTGACTCAGAAGCCGATGCAGTTGTTTTTGTTCGATTTTCGTCATTCCTTGTGTCGCAATCTTTCGAAGGTCTTCCACACTGTCCCGTAGTGGGCCAATCAAAGGATCAATTTTCGATGTCAAAAAAACACGATTCTTCCTACGGTCTCTAGGGTCTGGCTTGCGGACAACCCATTTCCCAGCTTCAAGTTTATCGATAATTTTACCCATCGGTGGGGTTGCCATTGTCAATTCATCTGCTAACTGAGTCTGAGTCCTTCCATCTTTTGAGTACAGCGCCCGAAGCACCTGCCATTGTGCTCGAGTGAGCCCAAGATGCTTTACCCGCCTATTAAATAGTTTTGAGAAATCGAGACTGAGCTCATGGACCTGTACGGCTAATTGAGCTTGGTTTGGGTTTTGATTCTTCGGTGTGTTCAATTAGCGCGCCTCCTTTCTAGTTAATCTTCCAATATGCTCATTATGGCAAATTTTGTTGGGAAGGATATCGTTAAAAATATAACTATAGTTATAATAAGCATATTTACTATATATACTCGCAAAGCAGTGAGTTTCGAGATAGCTACGCGAGTTTATTGGGTGTTCATAGTGAGTTGGACGCCAAGGTTCTCGATGTAGGTGAAACAGGGGTAATCATCAATGGAGCAGAGAAAAGGATAATCTTTGTTTCAGCGAATGCTTTGCAACAAAGAGAAGGCGAAGAGTTGGTATTAGTTGCTCAAGCTTCAGCCTCACTTAGAATTTTAGAGAGCGAGATAACATGAAATTTGAAAGTAGCGGTAGCCTGCAATCTAACTGGATAAGCCTGGCTCCACTTTTATTTATGGCTATAACTATCACTGCCTGTAATAAGGGCTCTGAATCTACATCCGTCACTAGGGAAAGCACAATATCAAAAATAATTGAAGTAGCCGTAGAATACCCCCAAGAAAAGACAGTAATCGATACGCTTGTTGCCACAGGGACTATTGCAGCAAAGCAAACTAGTGCCATAGGGCCTTTAGTTGAAGGTGTCGTTGAGAAGATTCTTGTCAGAGTAGGTGACAGGGTTAAGAAAGGACAGGCGCTTTTTCAAACTAGAAACATAGATTATGTTCGGAGAATTGATGAAGTCAAAGCAAAAATTAAGGTGGGGCAAGCTGAAGTAGATAAAGCAAAGCGTGATGTTATTCGGATATCGGAACTGGTAGCGAGAGGACTTGCAGCAACTTCTACAAAAGAAGATGCTGCTACGATTCTTAATATCAGACTAGCAAAATTAACCCAAGTCGTAACTGCCTTATCATTTGCTGAACAGTCTTATACTGATACGATTGTTCGCTCTCCATTTGATGGTGCCATCACCGCAAGGTATGTTGATGAAGGTACCTACATGAGTAACACCTTTTCTGGAATGGGAAATTCCGCTGTCGTACAGGTTCAAGAATGTGAAATTGCAGCGGCAATATTGCTAACGCCAGAAGCTAACTTGTCAAAACTTCGACTTGGTTACACAGGCCGACTATTTGTTGCTTCGATTTCGACACCCATCGACTCTAAGATACTTATCATTAATGATCGTGTTGATCCTGTCTCAAGAATGGCCGAGTTTCGAATGGCTTTTCGAAACCCTGATTGCCGGGTTAAAGCCGGCCAATTTGTTCGCGGAGAAATTAAACTGCCCGCTCGCGAACTGGTGTCTCTATCTCGAACCTCCATTCGAAAATCTAGAGATGATCATTATGTTTTTGTCGTTATTGATGGCATCGTTAAGAGACGTTCTATTGAAGTTATTGATCTTGATGCAATGGATGTTGAAGTATTGTCGGGGATTAAAATTGGTGAGAGTGTGGTTGCTAACCCTAAGGCCGAGATAAGAGATGGCATCCAAGTGGAGATCAGAAGCTCATGATGTGGCTGGTAAACCTTTCCCTTAAAAACCCAGTTTTTGCAGTCATGATGATTAGTTCCTTGGTCGGATTAGGGACTATTTCTATCGGAAGATTGGGTGTAGATCTGTTTCCTGATGTTGAGTTTCCTTTTGTGGTGGTGATGACGAGGTTGGAGGGTGCTTCTCCTGAAACCATAGAAACTGAAGTAACAGATATCATTGAAGAGAATGTTAATTCCATATCTGGTATTGAACAACTGCGCTCCGTTAGCTCTGAAGGTATCAGCCAAGTTTTTGTACAATTTGAGTTATCTGAAGATGGAAATGAAAAGGTGCAAGATGTTCGAGATAAGGTACAGCTCGCGATACCTGATTTACCTGATGGTATTGAGTCGCCAGTAGTTGAAAAAGTTGATCCTGATGCGGCGCCTATTATTTCAATAATGATAGCAGGTGATATTCCGATCCGAAGCTTGACCAGTTATGCAGATGATATTGTGAAGGAGGCAATACAAAGGTTGCCTGGTGTCGGTTCAGTTTCCATAGTTGGTGGCCGTGAGCGAGCCATAAGAGTAAATCTTGATAACAACAAGTTGCGAGAATACGGCGTTACTGCCGAAGACGTACTTCTCGCAATTCAGAGCGAGCACGTTGAAGTACCGGGCGGACGACTGGAAGTTAGTGGAAATTCTCGGGTGTTTGGGATTCGAACCTTGGCTGAAGCAGAGACCCCCCAGGATTTTGCTGACATCGCTATCGCCTATCATGAAAATGGTGTCGCTATCAGAGTTGGTGACGTTGCTCAAGTTTTGGATGGCATGGAGGACGAACTTTCAGTTGCTTTTTTAAACGGTCAGCGTGGTGTATCCCTGGAAGTAAGAAAACAATCCGGTAGAAATACCGTTGAAGTTTCCCGCGTTATTAAAAAGGAAGTAGAAAAATTACTTGCCCAGAAGCCATCTGGTGTTGACATAATAGTAGCGCGGGATATCGCGCGCTTTATCGAAAGCTCCGTAAAGATGTGAGCGTTGATCTGAGCATTGCCATGGTTCTTGTGGTTTTTGTTACATTCATCTTTTTGTTAAATCTTCGTGCCACAATCATTGTGGCACTTGCAATACCCACTTCATTGGTAGCAACTTTTTTTGCATTTTACCTCTTTGATTTCACTATCAACATGCTTACGCTTTTGGCGCTAACTGTCGCTATTGGTTTGCTCGTGGATGATGCGATCGTTGTGGTTGAATCGATCACCAGAGAGCTCGACAAAGGTTCCTCTCCATTGAAGGCTGCCCATGACGGTACGAAGAAAGTAGGACTAGCTGTGCTTTCTGGTACCGTGGCGACATTGGCGGTGTTTATTCCTATCGCATTTATGGAGGGAATCGTTGGCCGCTTTTTCTTTCAGTACGGATTGACAATTGTTTTCTCTGTCACAGTTTCTTTGCTTGTCGCCATTACACTGACACCTATGTTGGCGTCGAAATTATTACGAAATCACGCAGTACCCAATTTTCTTCAGCCGATTAACCGATTTTGGGATGCCGTTGACAGGAAATACTCAACGCTTGTCAAATACGCCGTTCAATATAGATACTTGGTCATTGTGATGGCCTTCGGTTCTGTATACCTTGGTGCTTTTTTTGCCTCACAGGTGCCATCCGGCTTTACAGCGAAAGCCGACAGAAGTGAGTTCATGGGAACCATTGAATTACCTTTGGGTACAGGCGTATCAGAGGCGTCAAGACAAGCTCAATTACTAAATGAAGCTCTACGATCAATAGAATATGTAGAATCTGTTTTTATTACAGTGGGTGCTGGCGTAGCAGGCAAAACAAATTTACTTGAACTCTATGTCACTATGACACCCAAAAAGCTTCGTGACGTTAATCAGTTTCCTGTGATGGATGCAGCACGTAAAGTTATTGGCCAGGTGCTTCCCGATGCGACAAAATCAGCCATCGTTGAAGTCCCATGGGTGAGTGGTGCGACATCGGCCTTGGATATCGATTTGACGCTTCGAGGGTCTGACCTTGCTAAGATCGAAAACTACGTAGATGAGGTGATGCAAGCGATGCTGGCGAGTGGACTTTATTCAGATGTCCAGTCTTCCTATGAGAGTGGGAGGCCCGAGATTCAGATTGCCATTGATCGCCGTTTGGCTAGTGACCAAGGTGTGAGTGCAAGGACACTCGCTTCAACCGTTAGAATCGCTTTGGGTGGTGTGGATGCCGTTACCTTTGAGGAAAAAGGTAAAAGGTTTAACGTGAGAATTAGACTTGCAGAAGCTCAACGGCAGAAACCGGTCGATATTGGTAGCATAGAAGTAAGAGGCACAGATGGCAGACGTGTTGACTTAAGTGCGATATCAGATATTCAGTTTGCATCTGGCGCAGCGCAAATTGATCGTATGGATCGCTCCCGAAAAATATCTATATTGGCGAATGCAGCTTCAGGTGTATCGCTTGGCGAAGCCGCTGTCAATTTGCGAGAGATTCTGAGTAAATCCCCACCGCCACCTTCAGTTTTCAGCAGCTTTGAGGGAACAGCAAAACGCATGGCAGATTCGGCGGAAGCAATAGTGTTTGCCATAATGCTTGCCATCGTTGCACTGTACATGGTTCTCGCAAGCCAATTCAATTCTTTTACTCAGCCTGCCATCATAATGCTAACAGCACCTTTGAGTTTTTCCGGAGCATTTGCCGCATTGTATTTTGGTGGCATGGAAATGTCTCTATTTTCTCAGATTGGATTAGTGGGATTGATGGGTATCGTTATGAAAAATGGAATACTGCTAGTGGATAGAGCTAACCAACTAGAGGAAGAGGGCATGCCTATTCAGATGGCAATAACAACAGCCTGCCCAGAGAGACTTAGGCCGGTCCTTATGACGGCGTTCTCAGCAATTTTTGGAATGATACCCGTAGTACTAGCTACTTCTGATGGCGCTGAATGGAGAAATGGCTTAGGTGCTTTACTTATTGGCGGTTTGAGTTCCTCAACACTTTTAACGCTTCTTGTTGTACCTGCAGCATTTATGATCCCCTCTGATATATCGACAGCAAGGCGTTGGATGCTTAATAAAATTAGATTTTCGGGTTGAGGATCTTTCCTGTTTCACCAGAATGCAACTTAGATTATTTTTGGTCTCCGCTGATCTATCGACATAGTGTTTTGGGTAAGAGTTCAGTTGATTTTTAATAAGCTCTTGATACCGAGCCAGCTAGTGCCCATCCGGAAACTAAAATCGAACGGACTACTGCCCTTGTAAGTGGCTGGATATCTTCCTCATAGTGTATTCGATTAACGCTTTGATTATCTCTGTGCTAGTAGCCGGTCATATTGAGGTGCCGCTTTAGCATCACTTTTTGCAGAAGGATCAAGTCTTAAAAAGAATGATCTCCTATGGGAAGGTAAAGTCGCGTTGTTAAATCGAAATAGTCTAAGCAAAGTTTGCTATATGCGAATCGAGTCCTAAACTTTTAATAGTTTTAGCAATCTTGGAGCACGCAGATGAAAGCAACTTCTGTTAGATACATTCCCCTTTTATTCACATTTGCTGTTACCAATGCTTTTGGTAGTTCAAACACTTTCTATGCAGATTTTAGGTATTCTCTAAATCAATTGGATGTAGGAGATCGTACTACCCAAGGTGAAAATAATGCCTCCCGCATAGGCTTTAAAGGTCATTATGGGCAATCAGACTCCCTAACGGCATTTTACCATTTACAGATGGGCGTTAATATTGATGGGGGCGGAGATGTATTATCTGATCGATTCTATTACGCTGGTTTGAAAGGTAATTTTGGTTCGATTATCTATGGTCGAACTTCTACGGCCTATAAGAAGACCGGACTGCAAATGGATCCATTTTATGATAGTTCAGCGGGCGCCGGCTTTAGTGGCTCAAATTTTGGTTTGTCTCCTTTAACAAATGGTTGGACGGATAATTCTTTGGTTTACACAACGAGAATGTAGAAAAACCCAATCTGGGCTTGTTTGATTGTCAGCCAACATTTTCACGGATGTCTGTCCCTTATCTTCTCATTCCGTTCATTGTGCCACTATGCTGCCATTTGTCCATAGTTGTTTAT
>JAESSY010000166.1 GCA_016763855.1 Pseudomonadales bacterium | reverse complement strand
ATTTGTTTTTGTTGTAATGTCACTCGACTCATAATGAACTCCTGTGATTGGAGCGTTTATTATCAGGCCGGTAAATATAAAGGGATAGTACGCGGAGAAATTGGCGCTTACCTTATAACTGATTATTCAAGAACCCCTAGAGAATAGCTTAGCTCCTACCAATATTGGCTGGGTCGAAAGGAGTTTTTTGGTAAACATAGTAGTTTAACCAGTTTAAGAATAACAAGTTCCCATGACTCTTCCAGGTGATAAGTGGCTCCATCTCGGGATCATCATTAGGGAAATAGTTCTCAGGAATCGCTGGTGACAAGCCTGCTTCTAGATCCCTGTCATATTCGTCTTTCAGGCAATGAGGCTCATACTCAGAATGGCCAGTAACAAAAAGCTGTCTACCGTCTTTTCTTGCAAGGATATAAGCGCCGACAATTTCGGATACAGATATGACATCTAGTGCGCTTATCTGACTAATTTCATCCATCGGGACTTCCGCATACCTCGAATGCGGGGCATCAAAGACATCATCAAATCCCCTCACTATGGGAGCGAGCTTATTGATAAGATGATGTGTGTAGACACCGGATATCCTTTTATCAAGTACTCTTTTTTGGATATCATACAAATGATACATGGCAGCTTGTACAGCCCAGCATAGAAACATCGTTGAAGTCACATTTTGTATGCTCCAATCCATGATTTCTTTCATTTCAGGCCAAAAAGAAACATCTGAAAATTCTATCTTTCCGAGAGGGGCACCGGTAATGATAAACCCATCATACTTTTCATTTTTAACATCTTGAAAAGATTTGTAGAAATTGTCCATGTGCTCAATGGGTGTATTTTTAGAGGGAATATCATTGATACGCATGAGTTCAACATCTAATTGAAGAGGGGAGTTAGCTAACATTCGAAGTAAGTGTATTTCTGTTTCTATTTTCTTCGGCATTAGATTTAGTATCAGTATTCGAAGGGTTCTAATATCTTGATGGTCGGCTTCGGAACCTGAGATACAAAAGACATTTTCATTCTGCAAGGTCGTTTTTGCAGGAAGATTATCTGGAATGCGAATTGGCACGACTTTACTCCTGATGTATAGCGGTGAGGAGGAAGCGCTTTTCGAATCGATACAAACAAAAAAAGCCCACTCACAATTAATATAAACATTGCTAAAAGAGCTTTATCGCACTCTTTAGCTGTATTTTTAAAGCGCCCGCAAGCTGAAATCAAATCGGCGCTGTAACTTATATTATAAGCACATTATAGGTAGGGTCAAATTGTTAAAAAGAGGTATCATCAAACCTTGATTGGAGTCGCTTCATACCCTTAATCCATCGATCATAGTCTTCTGTCTTGCGACGCATATAGGTAAGTACTTCTGGATGGGGTAGTATCAAAAATTGTTCTGTCGATAAAGAAGCCATGACTGAATCGACTAATTGTTCTGGTTCCATCATCCCGTCTATTCCTGCAACTCCTCCACCTTCTGAATTTTCAGTCATTGCGGTTCTAACGGCTTGCGGGCACAAAACCGAAACCTTAATGCCTCTATCGCCATAGGTGATTGCTAACCATTCTGCATAGCCTACCGCAGCGTGTTTTGTTACTGCATAAGGTGCACTACCAATTTGAGAAAGGAGACCCGCAGCTGAAGCGGTATTCAATATATAACCTTTTCCTCGAGATAGCATGTCTGGTAAAGCGGCTCGGGTTGCATATACATGAGCCATAACATTAATTTCCCAAATTCGTTGCCAATCTTCATTTGGGGTTTCGGGGCCTCCACCAACGCCAATACCTGCGTTATTGCAAAGTAGGTCTATTTGTCCATACTCAGATTCTGTTTTTTGAATCAAAGCAATAACGTCTGACTCTTTAGCAACATCGACTCTCATGCCTAGACAACCTATCTCCGCCGCTACAGCTTCGACAGTATCTTCATTGAGATCCGCTATCACTACCTGTTTTGCCCCCTCGGCGACAAACCTAATTGCTAGGGCTTTACCAATCCCACTTGCGCCACCGGTCACGATAATGACTTTACCTTTAATTTCCATTTTGTGTCTCCGTATAATTCAATATTCAAAACGCTTATCTAGAGCCTCTCATATTTCAAGATGTTCTGGAAGACGTGGTTTTAAAAACACTTTGATCTAATAAATAACGTGTTCTAATCGTTCATCAGAAACGAATAAATCTAAGACCTATAATCCTATGAATTCGCTTGCATCGATATTATTTAAGAGCGATCATTCGGCGCGAGATTGAAAAGCCAATAAAAAAGATAAAATATATGGAAGAATTTCAAGCTAAGTTCAAACCTGCGTATCTACCTTCTCCATCGTCAAGCGAGGATACGATGACTATTTCTGATGATGGGTTCTTAAATGTTGAAAACGCGTCAAAAGGAACTAAGAGATTTTTAAAACGAAGTGATGGTTCTATAAAACAATCTGAGGGCTCTATAGACAAAGCTGAGGGCACTATAGACAAAGCTGAGGGCTCTATATTAGACAAAGCTGAAGGCTCTAATTCAAAAAAACAAACCAAATATCACTCACAAAGTTTAGTTTTTGAGCTAAATGAAGATGCGCAATGCCGTTGGATTAACGATCACGTTGAATCCATATTTGGTGATATACGCGGTAAACATATCGAAGAAATATTTTCAGATCAACCAAAAGTCATCGAAGAATATCAAAAAATTTCCAGCGGACATGAGTTTATCTACTTCGAAATTCCAGAGCAGTATTCCTGGGTCATTCAGGGCTTGCGAACTTCAGACGGGCAGCTCACTGGAACTGTCATTACGGCCCAAGCTGTACTTCCTAGTGAGGCTGATGAAATTATATTGATGCCTACTACATGGAGTTATGATCTGCTCCAGAACGAACTCCAAATAAATGATGTTCTAGCAAAGGTATTTGGTTTTGATCATAGCAAGCTGCATTTTAGACATGCTCGAAATCAACTTCCAGAAGTAATGTCTTTACTAAAAGAAGGTTCTCGGCGATTGTTTTTGAAAGAAGCGGATTTTTTTCTTAAGGAAGTCCGAATAAAAGATACGAACGGGAATACAAGATGGTTGTCAGTTAGAGGCCAAGTCGCCAATCAAAATAAAAAGGGGCATGTTACTCGACTTAATGGATCTATATAGGACATTACTAAGAGAGTTACTGATATTCGTAATCGCCAGGAATTAGACAAGAAAGTCTTAAACGTCCAAAAAATGGAAGCTATTGGTGAGTTAGCCGGTGGTATTGCACATGACTTTAATAATATCTTAACGACGGTGATGGGCTATACGGAACTTGCCATGATTGAGTTAATGCCAGACTCAGATCCAAAAATGTCCACGTATCTCCAAGAAATTTATCAGGGCGGACGAAGAGCAAGAGACCTAGTTGACAAAATCTTAACCTTTAGTCGCACTGAAGCAATTGAAGCAGAGAACTGCTCTCTTATGTTGGAGGTCAAGGATATTGTTAAAATGCTCAGGTCATCTTTACCGAGTTCTATTGAGATCAGGATAGATATTGATGAAGGATTGCCAGAAGTATTTATCGACAAATCTTTTCTTCAACAAATGCTGATGAATGTGTGTATTAATTCACGAGATGCTATGCCTGACGGTGGAACTATCTATATTAGAGGTCGATCTCGAAGTGTTCGAGGTGAGCAATGTGACTCATGCCATAGTGAATTTGTTGGGACCTACGTCGAATTGTCTATTGAGGATACGGGTAATGGTATTAGCGATTCAATTTTGAGTCGTATTTTCGAACCCTATGTCAGTACAAAAGAGGAGGGCTCAGGTTTAGGTCTTTCCATGGTTCACGGTATTATGCATCGACAAGGGGGGCACGTAAAAGTAGATTCCTTGTATGAGGATGGTACAGAGTTTCGTTTCTTTCTGAAGCCTGCCGAACATACTGGCGTCAAAATGCCCTTAGAGCCTTACATTGATATTTCGAAAGACAAGCAAAATACTCAGAAGCATATTTTGGTTATTGATGACGAAGTTTCTCTGGTATATTTTTTAAAAGAATTACTACAAAAGAAAGGGTACGTTGTTAGTGTGGCATCGGACTCTCATGAGGCATGGGATATTTTTAGCTCAAATCCAGATAAATTTGATTTAGTAGTAACTGATCAAACTATGCCAGGCTTAAGCGGTGTTCAATTGGCCGCGAAGATGCTTACGCTCAAGAAGGACTTGCCTATCGTGCTCTGTACTGGATACAGCGATATTGTTGATGAGTATAATATTCGGCAGTACGGTATAAAAGGCTATATGGCTAAGCCAATCGACAGTAAAGAATTACTAAGAAGTGTTAAAGCGCTGTTACAAGAAGCTGATTAAGGAAATTAGTATTCTTTAAGCCTTACCGATTAGGATGTGTAATTCATCTTTGAGCGAGGGTAAATCTAAGTTGCTGTCTCTCAATTTAGTTAGTAATTCTCGTGCAAAGCTGGGACCGATGAGAGGCTCATTTGAGCCTTTTACTTGATCTATCAAAGCATAATATCCCAGAGCACTTTCTAGTACCCTGTATAGGCTCGAATTTAATTGTTCAAAGTGTATTCGATTGAGATGCACTCTGACCTCAGTTGTTGTTTCAGGCAACTTGTACATAGCGGCTTCCAGCTCTATTTTTACCAACGCCATTTTATCCCGAAGTGCTATGTCGTCAGATAGATGTAGTAGTTCCAGTACAATGCTAACATCGTCATATTGTTCCTTAAATTTATCTAGAAGCATACTTAGAGCTCAAATTAAGGGCTTGTGATTGATGACAACCGTACCCGCTATTTTGTCGTGCCAACTCTGTTTTTTTTCATCGAATGCTATCCATAAAAAACCCAGTCCAAGCGGCATTAGGCTAATAAAATAGCCAAAATATCGGATTGTCAGTTGTAATTTGGTTGCTGCTTTATGCGTTGCTGCATCGACAATATACGATTTAAAGAGTAATTTCCCTGGCGTTGCTGAAAAATAGAACCAGAAAAGTACAAAAATGACACCAATTAGCAGCATCTTAAAACTCAAACCGAGCATAACTGATTGCAAATAGATCTGTGATTGTATCGGATCCGACAATATTGAGATATCGATAGCAGCCATATTCATTGTTATGGGTAATAATAGAAGTGATGCAAAGAGACTATCAATTACAAAGGCGATAAATCACTGCCAGAAACCGATGTACTTAGTTTGTGCGGCATCCATATTATTTTTTTCGTCCTAATAAAAGTGTTTTAGCTTCATTGATTCTTGCTGCAAGATAAGTAGTACCGCCACGATCAGGGTGCATTTTCTGAATAAGCCTTCGATGCGCTTTGATGATATCTTCTTTGCTGGGATTACTGTCAAGACCGAGGATATTGAGTGCTTGTAATTCATCGATGGTGTCTAGGTTTTCCGCATGCTTTTCCGTCGGATTTTGGTCGGGGAATGCTCGCTCAATATAAGCTCTAAGCAGACTAATTGATTCTTCGTCTTCACGACATATATCTAACATTTCTACAAGAGAGTCATAGTTCAGATCCGAAATGTTACAACCTATATACACGCCTTTTAGTATTTTCCCATTTAATTCACCACTACTGTGATCCAGTGTCATTTCTAGATAGTCGGTTTTGATACTTGAATCCTGGACCTTGGAAGTTTGGTTAGTTTTTTTGCCTGAAAATGACTTGAATAGTGTAAATGCGCGAAAGATCCCCAGGGCATTTCTGAAGGCAAATGAAAAGAAAGGCATGAGTCCTCCAAGGAGAGCAAATGGCCAATGAAGTCGACCGCTCAAGCCCATGAATACTAATGTCAGCCCAGTGAGCACGAGCAAATAAATGCCAAAAAATTGCGTTATGTTGAGTCTTGCTTTACTTAGGAGTTGCCTGAGTAAAAATAGGATTACTATCGCTAAGATGGGAATGAGTATGAACAGAAGGGCTATCCAGTTAACTGTTTGTTTATTAAGGCGATGGATTTATTGCTTTTCAGTTGCTCCAATGCCTTTTTCCCTCCGGCTGCATAAACAGCAACGGCCGTGAGTAAGGATTTTAAATGGGCAGCGCTTCCTAAATCAAATGTTGAATAAGCCCCCCCTGATAAAGTGGCGATCTGACTCAGTATGTTTTTCGCACGAACGTCCTGTCCTTCTTGAAAAGCAAAGACAGGAACTTTCATGAGTCCAAGTTTACCCGCTAAGTGACACAATTCATCTGGGTCTTCTTCTACTGCATCTCCGATGAATATGAGTGCCCTAACACGATTTTTAAGATTTTCTGTCAGAGTATGATTCAATACTTTTTTTATCTGAGTATGGCCGCCCAGGCAGGATACTTTGAGCATATCTTCTAGCAATCCTTTGGCATTATTATGCCAGGCACTCGAATAAAACTGATTAAAGCCCCTGTAGTAACATAGTTGAATTGCAAGTCCTCCCAAATTTACGGTTTCTTCAAACATTTGTGCTTGGTAGTGACTAGCACGGTCCCAAGTAGGTGATCGACTTGCTGTTGCATCCATGCTGAAGATGAGCCGATTATGAATTAGCGGTGTAGCAGCAATTTCTGCAAGAAACTGACTCACTTCATTTTTGATTGGGTATTTTTCAACCATTTATCAGATCCTGGAAACTTTGGTTTCTAGGTTTAATTGCCTAGGAGCTTATTTTACCTCAAGTGTTCATTTTACGCTGAGAAATGTTGACTACAAGTTAATCCTGATAACTCTTTTGAAAGTTCGACTGGTGAAAGTTGTCAAGGCATAGTACTTTTACTACTGACCCAATGACAAGCTCGTTCAGAATGTAAATCAGAAGTTGATACCCAGTATGCCCCAAAAATTTAATAAATTGGTCATAGCGACTTCTAGTAGCGCGTTATTTGATATGCGAGCAGGAGATAAAATTTATCGAGAGCAGGGGCTTGAAGCCTATTCCGAATATCAAATAGCCCGTGAATCAGAGCCTCTCGTTCCTGGAGATGCTTTTCATCTAGTCCAAAAATTACTGGGTCTGAATGGCCTGCTTAAAGATCATGTAAATGAAGAGCTCGTTGAAGTGATTCTTTTGTCACGCAATTCTGCGGACACAGGCCTTCGTGTGTTCAGTTCAATATTACACTACAACCTACCTATCTCTCGTGCGGCATTTACAGGCGGAGCCGCTCCTTATCGATATATGCCTGCCTTTGGCTGCCATTTGTTTCTATCTACTAACTCAGATGATGTCAGAGAAGCCTTGTCAAATGGCATTGCAGCCGCAAGCATTCTTCCTTCTACTAGAAATGAAAAACAATCAAATAT
>JAESSY010000165.1 GCA_016763855.1 Pseudomonadales bacterium | reverse complement strand
TGGTTAAAAAATTTATTTCTTGGTTAATCCGCCGAGCCAAACCTTCCTCAGAAGGTATTGAACCCCCTCGCCCCCCCCACAGTGATTACTCAACACCCGAGTACACGGTCAAAGAACATATTTCAAAAAGAAAGTGGGAATGCGTTAGAGGTATCGGAAAATCTTTTGGTTATAACGCAGAAGAAAAAGAATCCGATTTTTTGACTGGCGATGAGTTGATTCATATGCTGATCGATATTGTGAGCAAAAATGGAAATCTGTTGCTGAATATAGGGCCAAAGAAAGACGGATCTATTCCCGATGTTCAAATTGATCGACTAAAATCATTAGGTCGTTGGCTAGGGGTCAATGGTAATGGGATATTTGAAACCCGCCCATGGCTTATCGCAACAACTAAAACTGAATGTGGCTTAGACATTAGATTTACCGCAAAAGAAAACCTACTTTATATCTTTATATTGGGTCAGCCCAAGACTGATCTTATAAAATTTTCTTTAGACGACACGTATCGGAAAATAATTCTTGAGCAGGAAGCCGAATTACTTGGCGGTGAAGCCACAACAGTGCAGGTCATAGGTGAACAAATTTCTCTTACAGCAAACTGGCTAAATAGCTCAGCACAATGCTTAAAACTTAAAGTATAATCTGCAAGTACAGTCTTCAATTGTAACGATTAGCTGGTTTTTGGAATAATCTATATTCTAATTAACAAACTTGTGTAGAGAAGAATAGACAGGGATACTGCGCAAAAACATTAATAAGATGAGTAAGTAATATGATCAAAGTTCACGGCGTTTCCCTGTCGCCTTTTGTTAGAAAAGTGTTATTGACACTTGAGTACAAAGGAATTGATTATGAATTATCCCCAGTCTTTCCCGGGTCTGATGATCCAGAGTTTAGAAAAATAAGCCCATTGGGTAAAATTCCTGTCCTCGAACACGATGGTTTTTTTATCGCTGATTCAAGTTGTATCTGTCGCTATCTAGATAATACCTTCCCTGAAAAATCAATTTATCCGGAGTCATTTCAAGACGACGCGCGAGCAAGCTGGTTAGAAGAATTCGCAGATTCCAGATTGGTTGAAGCACTGGCAGGTTTATTTCGACAACGTTTTTTCCGACCTAAATTTCTCGGTAAACCAGCAGAAGAAGACAAAGTGAAAGAATTATTGGAGGTAACGATTCCCAGTGCGCTTGATTACATAGAATCGATTACACCCAACGAAGGTACGCTGATTTCTGGCGGCGTGAGCATTGCAGATATCAGCGTCGTGACTTGTTTTCTACAAGCTCAATACGCAGATTTTGAAGTTGACGGAAAACAATATCCAAAGATTAAACGCTATTTAGATATTGCCTTGGATACGGATCTTGTTAAAAATAGACTTGCCAATGAACAAAAGGATTTAGCTAAAATGATGGCAGGTTAATGCGCAATGGGTCTATTGATGCCTTTTCATTTGGTTAGTATTATTTCCCCATAATAAGACACGCTATCTTAGCTGCATCTATTGACAAACTCTTCACATACCCCACAGCGCAGGTCTTACCCGGATTAACTGCCTTTATGCAATAGTAATGCTGCGCTTCGAAATCAATTTCTAACGAGTAACTAAGACCAACACCATTGTCTAACTTGCATGCGACACCCAAAGTGTGAATGCCGGAAGATACGGGTAAAAGATCAATAAATTCTACCCTTTCTCCATCTAGGGAGTTAATTTTTGATACCCCCGCAGTTTGATCCTTTGGAATCATCACATAGGCCGAGACCTCCTCAGTTTTTTGCGACTCTGTCACAGCAAGCTTCTCTGAAACAGTAGTGCAACTACCAAGTAATAGAATTCCAATAATGAATGTGACTAGCTTTATATTGGACATGTTTTGACTTCCTTTTGGCTCTGATTAAATACTTTTCTTTTTATCCATTGTATCTTTAACAGCTTTATCTTTATCAGCTGTATCATTATCAATTACCCACCAATCCGTTACCCTGGCATTGCAGCGAGTAATTAAATAATTGCGCTTACTGGTTTGAAATTTTGCTCTTTCACCTGGCGCTAGTACATCATTTGTTATTGCAAAAACGGTACTAGCATCAACAGTCTTATCATTTTTGTCTTTCCAGATTATCTGAACTTGGACAAATTGTACTGGGACATCACCAATATTCTCAACATAGCCCTTGGCGACACGCATGTCATCAGATTGAGTCACAATGCCTACATTCAATGGGATCGTCGCCGTTAGTTGCTGGCAAGCTGTTACATAGACTTTAAGTTTAACTTGGGGCTGTTTAACTTTCTTCGGTGTGATGACTTGTTCAACACTGACTTTTTTTACCGACGTGAGTTCCCCAGTAAAAAATAAGTACACTCCTAGAAGCATCCCCGCTACAGCGGCTATCGCGATAGCCCATCGCTTTAATTCTTTGCTTTCTATCAATCTTATTCCTGATCCCGCTGTGAGCTTCTATTTAGACTTCCATTTATCATTTGTGATACTAGCAAATTGAATTCCAATTGACAGCATTCACAAAATTGCCTATATTGCATACTACTGTATATATAACCAGTACTTTAAAATGTCTCCCTATGCCGAACTACATTGCATCACCAATTATTCATTTCTACGGGGTGCGTCCCATGCCGACGAACTGGTTAAACAAGCAAGTGCATTAGCTTATGCCGCAATTGCCATAACCGATGAGTGTTCTATGGCAGGCATCGTTAAAGCTCATGTAGCAGCAAAAGAATATGGCATCAAATTGATTGTAGGTAGCGAATTCCATTTAGATACAACTTTTGGTAAGGCGCTTGATAATACAAACACCCTGCATCTTATCCTACTCGCACCCAATCGAATTGCCTACGGTCAAATTTGTTATCTCATCACCCAGGGGCGACGTAATGCAAACAAAGGGGAATATCATCTCAGTCTTAAAGACATTCACTATGGTCTGGATGAATGTCTTGCTATCTGGTTGCCCTCAGGCAGCTCACCAAAAGATAGCGTTATCGCAGAACAACTCAAAAAAATCTTCAAGCAGCGTTTATGGCTTGGTATAGAAATATTCCCCGATGGTCATGAATTGCAGCGCTACAAAAATGCTTTGGAAATTTGTCAAAACCAAGCTATTAACATGGTCGCCATGGGTGATGTGCACATGCATCACAGAGATAGAAAAGCGCTTCAGGATGTGCTCTCAGCGATACGGATGCGTCAATCTGTTCGTTTAGCGGGAAAGTTACTATTTTCCAACAGAGAAAAGTACCTGCGCCCCTTGTCCATTATTGCCCAGTACTATCCACCCCGCCTTTTGCTCGAAACCATGCGTATTGCAGATCTTTGTGACTTCTCATTGGATGAACTGCGCTATGAGTATCCCAAAGAGCTTGTTCCCTCACATTTAAGTCCTAGTGAATATTTACGTCAACTGGTTGAAGAAGGGGCAAAGCAAAGATGGCCAAAGGGTATCAAAATTGATGTAAGAGAAACTATCGAGAAAGAACTTACTTTAATCGCTGCACTAAATTACGAATATTACTTTCTCACTGTTTTTGACATTGTACATTTTGCCCGCAGTCAGGACATTCTATGTCAGGGTCGAGGGTCTGCTGCAAATAGCTCCGTTTGCTTTTGTCTAAACATTACAGAAGTTGGTCCTGCTAAAAGCGATTTGTTATTTGAACGGTTTATTTCGAAAGAACGGGATGAGCCCCCAGATATCGATGTTGATTTTGAACATGAACGCCGGGAAGAAGTCATACAATACATCTATAAAAAATACGGCCGAGACAGAGCCGCTATTGCCGCAACGGTTGTCACTTATCGGCCTAAAAGCGCAGTAAGAGATGTAGGAAAAGCGCTTGGCATGGATTTGCAATTAGTTGATCATCTGGCGAAGTCTTTATCGTGGTGGGACAAACGGGATGAGCTTTTGAAGCGCTTTGAAACTGCTGGCATTAATCCCCGCAGTCCAATTATCAGTCAGTTTATTACTCTGGTTGATCAAATTCTGGGCTTTCCCAGGCATTTATCCCAACACGTTGGTGGCTTCATTATCTCTCAAGGGCCTTTATCTCATCTTGTACCTGTTGAAAATGCCGCCATGCCAGACCGTACTATTATTCAATGGGATAAAGACGATCTTGAGTCTTTGGGTTTGTTAAAGATCGATGTCTTGGCACTCGGCATGTTGACGGCGATTCGCAAAAGCCTCGATATGATTAATCATTTGCGCGGTAGTCATCTAACAATTGCCAGTATTCCCCCGGAAGATTCCAAGACCTACAAGATGCTTCAACAAGGAGATAGTATTGGTGTGTTTCAAGTTGAATCCCGAGCCCAAATTTCTATGTTGCCCCGTTTAAAACCAAAATGCTTTTATGACTTAGTTATAGAAGTCGCCATTGTTCGCCCGGGACCCATACAAGGCAAGATGGTCCATCCCTATTTAAAACGCCGTAATGGCGAAGAAGCCGTGACCTATGCTAACGAGGCAGTTAAATCTGTATTAGGCCGCACACTGGGGATTCCCATTTTTCAGGAGCAAGTTATTAAACTGGCGGTTGTTGCTGCTGGATTTACACCGGGAGAAGCAGATCAATTACGTCGTGCCATGGCCGCTTGGAAAAGAAAAGGCGGCTTAGAAATATTTCAAGAAAAACTCATAAATGGCATGTTAGAACGAGGCCATGGCCATGAATTTGCAGAACGTATATTCGAACAAATAAAAGGCTTTGGAGACTATGGCTTCCCTGAATCTCATGCGGCCAGTTTTGCCTTATTAGTTTATTTTTCATCTTGGCTAAAATGCCATGAACCCGCTGCTTTTTATTGCGGTCTACTCAATAGTCAGCCTATGGGGTTTTACTCCCCTTCACAGCTTGTTCAGGATGCCAGACGTCATCATATTGAAATCCGCCCCGTTGATATTTTTACCAGCGAGTGGGAATCCATCCTTGAGACAAACGCCGATATTTATTATTCAAATTCTTCAGAACAACCTGCCATACGCCTAGGGTTTCAACGCATCAAAGGGTTGAAAAAAAGTACGGCACTAAAAATTATTGCGATAAGGAATATATCTGCAATCACTAATCTACAATCCCTAGCACGACTTGCACGCTTGGATCAGGGAGACCTTGATCGTTTAACCGAGGGAGGTGCATTTCGAACATTGTCGGGGCATCGTTATCAAACCCATTGGGACAACAAAGCCATTACAACCCTCTCTTCAGCTTCTCAGGATTTTTCTGCTTTGGATCATGTCGCAGAAAAAGAAAGCGTCTATCTCCCGCCACCTGCTGAAACAGATGATTTACGGGCAGACTACCGCAGTCTTGGCTTGACCCTCGGCAGGCATCCTATGGCCATATTAAGGGAGAGCAAACCCTTTAGTCAGTTTAAATCTGCCGATGAACTCACCCTGCTTAATCATGGACGTTTTGTTCAGGTAGCGGGTATTGTTACTGGCAGACAACGTCCGTCTTCTGCGTCTGGGGTTATTTTTTTGACCCTTGAGGATGAAACTAACAATATTAATGTTGTCATTTGGACACGGGTTCTGGAAACTTTTCGGGCAGCTGTTGTACAGGGCCTCTATTAAAAATAAAGGGGATAATGGAACGCAAAGGTTCTGTGATTCATGTAATCGCAGGGGATGTAGAAGATATGAGTCATTATCTGGAACAGTTCGCACTTAACTCCAGAGATTTTCATTAGCGGTTCTCTTTTATCACTAAGCTAATAATTAGCTTCGCAACACCATCCTAGCTGTCACCACACCGGATAGATCACCACGTTCGATTGAGATTTGTCTAACAGAAAAGCCTTGCTGATTAAGACTCTGAAGCCATTGGATCAAGGTATTAAAGCTGACGTCATTAAACATTACATTAACGCCCTGACTCCCCTCTGGTTGGAGACGATCAGGCTTAAGACTAAATTTTTGCGCGGAGCGACTAACAGTTTGTAACATAGATTGACCACCAACAGATGTTTTTGATTGGCCTGAAGATGCCCTGGCTTCTTTTTCAGTCGATAATAAATATTGATAGAGCTCAGTTTGCTTTTGATGAAATAGGCTTCGGTCTTCAAAGTAGTTATTAGCCGGTAGCCAAATACCTGCATAGAGTATTAACAAAGCAAAGAATACAGACAAACCTTTTAAGGCAAGCTGATCTCTCACTGACAAATGATGATAGCGTTCAAGGAGTTGTTGTAACTGTGCGTTCATTACAAGCCCCCCGTCATTCGAACTTTAATACTACCTTTGACCGTATCTTCACCCTGATTGATCGTGCCAATTTCGGCATTTAGACCTAATTGGCTCAATGCCTCTGAATACTGAATGAGTAACTCACTTCTGGGTGCTTCCAATTGCAATACCAGACTGCCGCGGCCTTCATTAAAGTTAAGGCTGTTAAGAATGAGTTTTGAGCCAGGAAGCTGTTTCAAAGAATCTGAAAATAGATCCAAAAAACCGCCGTCAACGTCCCCGGTAGCGCCTAAGTGGGAATTCCAACGTCTTTTGATATCTCGAACATTTCTATCTTTCGGAAAGATCGTTGTATATAGGTTAAGGGCATCAGCTTCGGCTTGCTTTGCCTTAACATCCAGAAAAATACCCTGACCGATTAACAAGGCAATGTGCAAAGCAAAGGCGGAAGCCGCCAATATAAAGACCGAGCGCCAGGTGTTTCCCCCTGAAGATCTTTCTTTTTTGGTTTTGAATTGACCTTGGAGGAGATTAATAGACTGAGAATTGAAATTGCGACAAAGGGTTTCAAAAGGTAGATTTGCTAAGTCAACAAGTGTAATCCCGGATTCTTGTTCCGCATTAATTTGGGACACTGTTAAAGTCGTAGCATCCCTTTGTGAGTCATGTAGAAGAAAACTTAAATGATCTTTATCGGCGAGCAGATTTACGGTGCTGGCTGTTAAGCTGGACTCGATGGCGAGCCCCTGTGAATCTCCAGTCCGAATCAGAACACGATTGCCATCAGCCATGATAGAACACCCCTTAGCTCGAGGGACTGACAATAAATCTACCGTTAAGACATCCGGCTTCAATCCTAATGCTTTTAATGCCTCCAACCAGTAATCCATACGCTCTTGAAGAATAACCGCAACATTCAACAAGCCATTTTCATCTCGATCCCCGATTGAAAAATGGCATTCATCGATATCAACTGCCAGGTTCTCTTCGACCATAAAAGGTAAGGCTTGCAGTATTTGTCGGGTTTGCTTGCTGGGAATGTTCGCCTGTGTAAGCAAGACCTCTTCACCGGGTAACATCACATAGGTCAAACCGTCCCATTCAAGATCAACTAGTAAATTGATAAATTCCTCAGCGTTATTTTCACCACAGAATCGCGCAATCCCTGAATGCTCATCTAGCAACATCCACTCAAGTTGAAGCGCCAATTCGCCATCTTCAGAATTATTTTCACTGAGCCTAAGATATAAATGTTCAGCCATGTGTCATCCTATTCACTTTGAGATGAAGTGCTTTGGGATGAGCTATTAGGAATTTCAATCACTACTCTCTTACTTTGATTTCTATAAATCACCTGCATACTACCATCGACAGGATCACGTTGAATAATACTCGTTAAATTTGCAAAACGATCTTGATAGCGCGCGCGTATATTAACCTGAAAAAAATTCGATTGTACACTAAGACCTTGAACTTTAATGGTGTTTGCACCCTCACCCAAGGCGGGATCTCCGGTAAAATCTGCAACAGATCCATAAGGATTACCATCGTTGCGATTGCTGACAATACTTTCAGCTATATCAAGGCTCAAACCCGGCGCCAGGACCACCATCATCTGCGGTGTAATCGTGTTGACATTGATGCTTGTAGCAGGATTCATTAGGCTAGTGACAAAAGGCGATAGTGCTTGGTACTGCTCCTTTTGCAACTCAAGAATAAGGCGCAACTCTGATGAATCCACCATCAATTTGTCGGCACTTCGATAAGGTCGCTCCAAACCTAAATAGTCATAACTTTCAGCACCCAACGGACTTACAGTTTCATTAAGATCTATCCAGTCTATGATCCGGTCTGCAAAACTTCTGTCCAGCGCCAGCTCATTGAGCAAAGTAATAAATCTTTGTCGTGTAATCTGACCTCCTGCCCCATTTTGGATAAGAGAATTCAAATTAAATTTAGCCTGTAAATCTTCAATGTGAAAAATGACTTCTCCATCTTCAAATTCAAATTTTGAAACTTCGAGCGCCCAGTTTTCACCAAGATGATCTGTATCAGGAGAATCAACAAAATCTTGATGGAGGATTTGTCGCGCTAACTCTTCGCCCCCCAGTGAATATTGCCTAGCAACAGTTTGGCCAAAAGTGGTTTGAGCCCGGTTAATCGCAAATTTTTGTTCTGTCACCATGGAGACACCCAGCACAGTAGCAATAACAACAACTAACAAGATCGTAATTAACGCAACACCATTTTGATGAAACCTAGCGACCATTTGGCGCACCGGATTGATTTTCAGAATCGGCACCAGAGCTACCGCTGTTATCGCTGCTCTGCATCTTCCCAACTTCAATAAAAGAGAACACTTGTCGAATTTCACCAAAAGAACGACTGACGATAAACACTTCAGCACCGAGAGGTAACAAGGACTGACTGTTATTGTTAGGCCATAAATCGCTTGTATCCCCTTCCACGCTAGTCAGATTAATCCTGAACTCTTCAATATCTTCTAACAGGATTTGCTCAATTACGGGACTATCTTCGGCTCTATCGAGAACCAACCAAAAATAACGCTTTAACTCACCTTCGTCTGTGACGCCATAGGCAACGCGTTGAATATCACTTCGGCTTAAGCCAAGGGGGTTATTCCAACCGGTACGAGAGAACTCAATAATTTTGTCCTCATTGCTATCAACCACAAGAGGCGGTAAGGGTTCACCAAATTCGTTCTTGACTGGCCTATTAACAAGTTGACTTAAATCTCTTTGGATCACTGTAATGGCTTTAGTAAACGCGGCAATGTCCTTCATCGTCGCCTGTGTATGCTCATGAGTTTTTATCACTGTTCGCAACATCTGACTTGCACCCAAGCCGATGACCGCAAAAATCGACATCGCAACTAACACTTCCAATAATGTAAATCCGCGGCTTCGATTCATCAGTACTTCCCGATAAATCCAGTCAAGGAAACGATGCTATTATCGGCATTTGTGGGGAGATAGACACTGACGACAATCCGTCTCATATCAATGTTTTCAGTCGCCTCAATGTCGAGTACGACTTCCCACTCCCGATTCGCCATCACCACATCACTTCGATCTGACCCTGGGTTGGGTAAATCTTCTCGCGGCGCTGCACGTATTTGATTCAGTTCGTTCTCAGCAACCCAATAAGCAATGGTTCTTTCTTGTATAATGCTTGTCTGACGGATTGTCTGGGTGGCATTTTTGATAAGTGAAGCTGATGCAATGGCAAAGATCGCGAGGGCAATCATAATTTCTAATAAAGTGAACCCTTGAACAAGTGCCCTCATCGACCTTTTATAAGATAGTTTAATTCTAATGCTGATCATATTAGCGTGGATCACTCCACTTTATATCACCATAACCGTCGGACTCCATAGATTTGCTAATATTACCATCCTGGGTGATCGTTAACGTAAAGGGCGAAACTTCCCCGCTAGAAAGTAGTAAAAGCGGAGGCGGATCTTTTTCATCAGAGAGCGTTAATTTTTCACCCGCTATTTCAAGATCCAAAGAAAATTCTTCCGATAAGGTTCGTCTATGGAAAGGCCTTTCCGTATATTCACTCCAAGTCTGGGAAAGTTCATCATAAACATAGAATGCATACCCCTCTTCATCTGGCTTAAATCCAAATTCAATTGTCTGAACGAGGGCTTCTTCTCTGGATAACTCCAACAATGCTTTGAGCCGCTGACTTTCTAAATTGAAGTCACCTTTCTGAACGAAGCTCGGTAACTGGTTAACAGCTATTCCTGACATGAAAGAAACAATTAAAACAACCACTAAGATTTCAATCAGTGTGAAACCCTGATGATAACTGGCAGCATTTCGGCTCATTTTAAATCTTTTGAACTAAGGTCTTGATTAAAACCTTCACCACCTTCCTTTCGATCTGCACCGTAGGTATAAACTTCATAGTTTCGATCTTCACTAAAGTACAAATAAGTTTCTCCCCAGGGGTCTTTTGGGATACTTTTTAAGTATCCGTCTTGATTCCAATTACGCGCTTCTGGAAAACCACTCGGAGCTGAAACCAATGCCTCAAGCCCCTGATCCGAACTGGGGTAATTACCATTATCCAATCGATACAAGTCTAACGCGGTACCGACCTGCGCTATATCAGATAACGCAGCTTGAACTCTGGCTTCATCTGGTCGACTAATGAGATTGGGAACAATAAGCGCACCCAAGATGCCTAGAATAACCACAACGACCATGATCTCAATTAAGGTAAATCCTTTATTCAACTTCGACATGTTTCTATTCTTTTTAATGATTTTCAAAACTAACTCTCTCTTTTTATTTGGGGAATAGTCCTCTAAACAACCAACTGGTTTAGATTCATAATAGGCAATAAGATGGCCATCACGATGGTGAAAACAGCGCCGCCCATGATGAGTAACATAAAAGGGCCGAATAAACTCAAAAGCACACTTAACAAAACTTCAACATCTTGTTGCATGCTTTTCGACACACGAAACAACATATCATCCAATTCACCACTGGCTTCACCACTGGCAATCATGTGTAGGAGTATGGGTGGAAAATAACCACTTTGTTCTAACGCGGTATTTAAACTCGATCCTTCGCTGACACTCACCGTTGCTTCACTGACCTTCTTTTGCAGCCAAGAATTTGAGAGAACCTGTCCGGATATCTTCATCGCTTCGACTAAGGGGACACCGCTTGAAGACAAGATACTCAAGGTGCTCGCAAACTGTGAAACGTTCATCCCTCGACTCATTTTCGCTATTAAGGGAAGATGCAGAATTCTGCGATCATAATTAAGTTTAATCGATTTAACAGTTAGTGCTCGTCTTATGCCAAAAACAATAAGCGCAATTATAATCACGATAATCAAACCATAATCTTTTACGATATCACTCAGGGAAATGATAAAAACTGTCAAAGCCGGAAGTTGCTGCCCCGTATCAGCAAACACTTTCACAATGTCGGGGACAACATATCCTAATAAACCCGCCAAAATCGATATCGTCAACAAAAACAGGATGACAGGGTAAACCATCGCTTGTTGAATTTTAGCCCGACTCTCCTGTTGAGACTCTGTATAGTCCGCTAATTTATTCAATACCAAATCCAGATGCCCAGCAGCTTCTCCTGCGGCTACCGTAGCACGATAGAGACTCGGAAAAGCCCGCGGAAACTCAGCGAAACTATTGGCTAATGAGAAGCCTTCCATTACTTTTGATCTAATCGCAATTAACATCGCTTTACTTTTTGGATTTTCGTTTTGTTTCGATACGGCGAGTAAGGCCTCTTCGATAGGAATCCCGGCTGCGATTAAAGTCGATAGCTGCCTCGTAATGAGAGACAAGTCTCGAACCGACAAGGATGGCTGGAAGAAGCTAAGCACTTGTTTATTTTTCTGTTCTCGGGTAACGGTCACCGATAAAGGTGCAAGACCTCGGTCACGTAGCATTTGTCGAACTTGACGAGAACCATCAGCTTCAATGATGCCTTTTTCTTCTTTGCCATTAGTGTTGAGGGCAATGTATTCAAATGCCGCCATCTTAGTCTTCCATTGTGACGCGCATGACTTCATGGATCGAAGTCTTTCCGGCTAACACCTTCGCTCGACCATCTTCCCAAATACCTGTTGTCAATGTTCGGGCTCTTTTTTCCATCATCAATTCAGATTCTCCGTTGTGAATCATGTGTCGGAGTTCTTCATCTATTATCACAATTTCATAAATTCCCTGTCGCCCCTTATAACCCTCGTGAGCACATTCATCACAGCCAATTTCTTCATATATAGTAGGCGGATTCTTCCCATCCACTTTCAGGAATTCACATTGCATATCATCAGCGAGATGAGCTAGTTTGCAATGCGAGCATAAAATTCGAATCAGGCGCTGACTCACCAGACCAACGATACTGTTACTCAAAAGATAAGGTTGAACACCCATATTTCCGAGTCGAGTTAGTGCGCCAATCGCGGTATTCGTGTGGATAGTAGAGAGTACAAGATGCCCTGTTAAACTCGCTTGTACCGCAATATCTGCTGTCTCATAGTCTCTAATTTCACCCACCATCACCA